>JAHRWB010000096.1 GCA_019090385.1 Pseudomonadales bacterium
GAACCGACGCAGTAGTAGGTGGCTCCGACTGGCCGCACCCTGAAGGCATGCCCAACCCTATTGAGTTTGCGGAAAGTTTATCCGGCCTGTCTTATGATCAAGTACGTCAGATAATGCGTGGCAATGCTTTACGCTTGCTGGGTATCCCGGACGATGCGCCAACAGCGGCATTATCTGCGAATAATTAATTATGACTCCCTAAATGACGCAAATTGGGGAATTCAATATACCGGCAGCTCAATCGTGGGCTGCTAACAGACATATTATAAGAGGATAACGAATGAGTTACGAAAAACCTTACCAAGGCCTTCGGGTCATCGATATGACCCATGCTGTCGCAGGACCCTATTGCGCGTCCATGCTCGCTCGGCTTGGTGCTGATGTAATTAAAGTCGAACCTGAGGGTGGTGATTTAAGCCGCACACTGGGAAAGGTCTATGGTAAGGATCAAACCGTACTCAGTTTTCTGGTTAATCTGGGCAAACGCAGCATTTGTGTTGATCTCAAAACAGATGGCGGCCGTGAAATTATGCAAAAACTCCTCGCATCCGCCGACGTATTTATAGAGAGTTTTCGCCCCGGGGTTAGCAAACGCCTGGGGTTTTCCTATGAAGACGTAAAGAAAATTAACCCAAAAATTATCTATTTATCTGTCTCTGGCTTTGGTCAGCACGGTCCTTTCGCCGAGAGACCCGGCACTGATGGAGTCATGCAGGCATTTTCAGGCTTTATGTCAGGTAACAAAGGCTTTGATGGACTACCCCACAGAATAAGCGTCATAGTTATTGATCTATTCGCGGCCTTGTATAACTTGCAGTCAATCCAGGCCGCTTTATGGGCTCGTCTAAACGAACCGGTTGGCCGTTATATAGATAACAGTCTGCTCGAAACTGCAGCTGCTTTTTTGAATATCAATCTAGCCACACAAATTACTGAGGGCGAAAACAATAAAGCTCTGTCGTACCCTATGGGCATTTACGAATGCACCGATGGTCATGTAATGGTAGGCGTATTGTTCGACCGAGAATTCAAGCCCTTCATGGAAGCACTGGGATTGGGCAGCCTATGTGACCTCCCTGATATGGAAACTGCCGACCAGAGATACCGGAACCGTGAATTAATCGACACTCCCATTAAAAATGCTATGCAAGATTTAAGCATGGAACAAGCCTGCAAAATACTCAGTGATCTCAGAATGCTTCATGAACGCCTCAATACCTTTCATGATTTCATGGAACACGAACAAACGCAGGCTATGGCTGCGCTCCATTGGTTTGAACACGAACACATAGGCCGTTTACCCGTTGCCAACCTACCCGGTATGAAACGATTGAAAGACGACCCTGAAATATTGCACTCACCCGGTTTAGGTGAGCATACTAATGCAGTGTTAGGACAAATTGGATACTCTGCCCAAGACATTGCAAAACTCTCGGATGCAAAGGTTGTCAACAATCAGCATTCCAAACAGGCTTGACCTAATTAACTGACCAAGCAACTTACTCCGGATAACTGCCCTCAAAGCCGTTATCTGGAGTTATTAGCTTATAATCAAAAAAACCTGCAGAGCTAACATCAACTCACTATGGCGGGTTTTTCAGCCCGGTGAAATCCATTGAATTCCTGCTGGTCTTTTGCATTTCTGAGCTTGTGCATGGCCGTTCCAACATTCAGGCTAGCTCCACCATCCACTCTGATTATCTGTCCGGTAATATAGGCTGCGGCTGGACTCAGTAAAAAAACAACTGCAGCACTTATTTCTGATTCGGTACCCGTCCTTCCCAGTGGCGTACCATCAGGAAAACGTTTGATAGCTTCCAGCATGCGCGGGTCTGTATAAGTATCAAAACCACTGGAGGCAATATAACCCGGCGCGACGGCATTTATACGAATAGATGACTCAGCCCATTCCAATGCACAAGTCTGAGTCAAACTGTGGACGCCAGCCCGAGCCGCAGCGGTATGGCCCATCAAAGGCATACCACCCACATCGTTAGCGGTGATATTAACGATACTGCCGCCCGATGCGCCCATACAGTATTCAAGTGCGGCCTTGGATACATTGAAGGTTGATGTCAAATTATTACGAACCACCGCGTCAAACCCATTCATAGACATTTCGCTTAACAGCGCCGGAAATTGACCACCCGCACAGTTTACCAGGCCCTGAACGGTTGAAATTTCCTTCATCACAGTCTGCACGCGTTCGCTGTCTCTTACATCACATACGTAGGTAAGCGCCTTACCACCATCGTCCATTATTTCCTGCTGTACCGTTTTTAACTTCTCTTCAGTTCTGCCTAACAACAACACTTCACCACCCAGGCTAGCCAGTTCATGCGCAATACAGCGACCAATACCGGAACCACCCCCGGTAACAATCAATCTTTGACTACTAAATAAATCCTGGGCAAAAACGCTTTGATACGACATGAATAATCCTCTTTTAAATCAGTAGTGCATACGGGTTTGATAATGTCATTGGAAATCCACCAGACTATGCACCGTACAAAATTTTAGCCTGGGCTTTCAGTTCTTCACGAAATTCAGGGTGCGCTATTTCACAAAGAATATTCGCACGCTCTTTAACGGTTTTACCACGCAATTCGGCCACTCCAAATTCAGTTACAACGTAATCTATATAGGTGCGCGGTACGGTAACAGGGGTACCCCCAGTAAGCGTTGGCACAATTCTGGAAACTCTTTGTGCGCTCCCTTTAGGTACTGAACTTGAAGGCACAACGCTTACCGATTTGCCACCCGGAGAATAAGCACCGGCAAACATAAATACAGTTTGGCCTCCTACACCGGTAAACATACGGTGATCATAAGCTTCGGCAGAAACCTGGCCGGTTAAATCCACGACCATCGCATTGTTCACTGCGACAAAATTTTTCTGCGTTATAAGGTGGCGTAAATCATCAGTATAACAAAAATCATAAAGCTCAAATACTGGATTTTCATGTATCTCATCAAGCTCTTCCTGGGCCAGCGCAACAATCGCGCTGGCAACTACCTTACCCGGGTGCAACGTTTTTCTTCGGCCCGTGATAACCCCACGCCGAACCAGGTCGGCAACCCCTCCGGTAATCAATTCAGCCTGAATCCCGAGATCATTTCGAAAGTCGAGAAACTGTCCCAAAGATGCTGAAACAGTACCCACACCCATTTGTATGGTATCACCATCGTTTATCAGTTCTACAGCAACTGTGGTACAAATTGCTTCAACCTGACTTATCTCTTCTTCACTCAGTTCTTCGGCAGCGGCAGCAGCTTCTGCAATAATTGTATGTTGCTCGCCCTCCACAAAAAAATCTATTTGATCAATGTGAACGTAGTTCTCACCATAGGTACGAATAAACTCTTCACGTACTTCCGCTATTACAAGCGTTGCTCCCCGCACGAGCCCTGGAGAGGTCCATACACCTTGGCCAAAACTGCAATAGCCGTGTTTATTGGGGGGAGATACAGGCACCATAAAAACGTTGGGATTGGCGCTAAGCCCGTAAGGTACCTCATAACTCTTCCACATACCGATTGGCAGGTAGTCAGTCTCACCTGCATGACAGGCTTCACGATTAAGCGGCGTGGAATAATTGTCTCGCAACGTAAAAATATCTTTCAGTACTGGCCCGGTCCATTGAACCGCCGACCCCATATGCTCAATCCTGATATCTTTCAGTCCGCGTTTCTGAGCAGTGTCGACGAGCGCCCGGCATAAGGTAAAAGGTGTGTTAACCGACGGTGCAACTGATACAGTATCCCCCGATTTTATTTTACCAACCGCCTCAGCAGCGGTTACCAGTTTACTTCTACATTGATCACGCCAATTCGTCATGGTTTGCTCCATCTCTTATTATTCTCACTCGAGGATAGCGCATATCACCGTGACAATTAAAGTCGGAAACAGCAATAGAGCCATATTACCCTCGCCGGCCGCAGCGCATTCAAAGCGAACCATTCGGAATCATCTCTAGTATGCTAGACAGAGTAATTGTCTTCCCGATTGACTCAATCAGGGGTGTTCGGTTTATAATCAGCACTTACTCAAGCGGTTTTCTCCTAATTAGGACTTCGGTTTTACGCCCTGCCAAGTTTCGTTTTGCCATGCACCGGAATCGTAATCAGATATCTGTAACTTTGTTAACGGCCATTCAAAATCGAATTTGCCTAAGTTTGAAAATAAAAAATATGCCCTGCACTGAAATGCAAGAATGACACAAGCCACATCTCAAAAGGCAAAGCTATACAGCCCCAGCAACATCATCGCCCTGTTGATCATGGTTGGGTTCAGTATATGGCTGGCCTCCTGGTTTTATGAACGCTCAAAGTTCGTATACGTTTCTGATGCGCGAATAACCGCAAGTATGATTTCAATCGGTAGCCGAATTCCCGGATGGATCGTCGAATATGCGGTGGCAGAGGGAGATAAAGTTAGCAAGGGAGATGTGCTGGTACAAATTGACCCACGGGATGCGCAACTAAAACTGGCAGAGCTGGAAGCCAGTTTACATACCATAAAAGCGGATCATAAACGCCTGGAGAGTGAATATACGCTGACTGAAAAACAAGTCCGGTCAGGTATTAGCGCCAGTGAATCTGGCCTTGTCGCTGCACAATCCGCATTATCTGAAGCTGAAATAGAGCGCGAGCAGACAAAAAAGGACTGGCTGCGAGCTGAACAATTACTCAAGCAAAAAATGATCTCCGAAGAAACCTTCGACATGCGCCAATCCGATGCTGGTCGCGCAGAACAATCTTATAAGCGCAAAAAAGCCGAAACTAACATTGCTCGATCCGAACTATCACTCGAGCATTCAAATTTGTCCAAACTTGAAGTAATCAACAGACAGATGCAGATAGTGCTCAGCAAGGAATCTGAGTTGGAAGTTCAGCGAGACCGTCTTACAAATATTGTAAGCGACCATACTATTCGCAGCCCAATATCCGGTTTTATTGATGAAACCTTTGCCAACCCCGGAGAGTACGTATACCCCGGCCAGCGTATCTTCATGTTACATAATCCAGAAATCATCTGGATAAAAGCCAATGTAAAAGAAACAGATATCCGTAATGTACATATTGGCTCTCATGTCAGGGTTGAAGTTGATGCATTTCCTAATAAAACGTTTTCTGGCACTGTGTCCAACATTGGCAATGCAGCAACCAGCAATTTTGTCTTACTTGCCAGTCCTAATCCCAGCGGTAATTTCGTAAAAATAACGCAAAGGCTTGAAGTACAAATTGCCATTGATTCCGGAAAGAAACTACTGAAGCCGGGCATGATGGTGGAGCTCGCCATCGAAATTTCTGACCCGGATGAGCAGGTTGAAAATAGTGCCCATAGCCGCAAGTGATACCTACTGACTATGAAAATGACAGTCAGCATGAGAACAATATCTTTCCCTGATACTGAAAATGCTAATAACATATCCACTCGCCTGGCTGTGCATCAGTGAGTAAACCTTCCAGAGTTCCCGAAGGCATTGTCGCCACTCCCCCTGTCATTGCGATGTTCGAACTATATGGACCTCAATATGTTTGGCTGTCAGTCGCCACCTCGCTTATTGGCGCGTTCTCAACAGTTCTGACTGCCACCATAGTTAATGTAGCTATCCCGGAAGTAATGGGCGCATATGGCATTACACAATCCACTGCGCAATGGCTATCTACCGGCTTTCTCGCAGCGGGTACTGTCACCATGTTGCTGGGCGCATGGTTTATCCAAGTCTATGGCATGCGGGTAACATTTATTACTGCCATGCTGATTTTTCTTGCCGGTTCTATCATGGGCGGTCTGGCCCCTAACCCTGAAATATTAATCTTATCGCGTATCATCACAGGCGCATGTGCCGGGCTGATCAGCCCAATGGCAATGATATTGAATTTTCAAATATTCCCTGTGAAAAAACGTGGCCTGGCAATGGGCCTGTTCGGTGTAGGCATGGTCCTCGCACCCGGGCTCGGCCCTGCTATAGGTGGCATGATTATTGAGCACTACAACTGGCGCTATGTTTTTTATTTGGCACTTCCATTCTCCATGGTTGCCATTCCACTGGCTGTCATGTTCATGCCGCGAAAAGAAGAAACCGACACAAAGCCACCACCGCTGGATAAAATCGGTATTATTTTAGTATCCATATTCCTGGTCACTTTGCTTGCAGCGTTATCAGATGGTCAAAAAGAAGGCTGGGACTCGAAATATATCATGGGTCTATTTGGTAGCGCTTTTCTCTCCGGCGTCACTTTCATCGCCTGGGAAAATAATGTCACCTCCCCCATGCTGAATTTGAGACTATTTTTAAATGTGCGCTTCCTCGCAGCAGCCATTGTAACTTTTGTTATAGGAATTGGTCTGTACGGCTCGATTTTTTTAATTCCGCTGTTTCTTCAAACTTTACAGGGCATTATGCCAGCCGACTCAGGCATGTTATTGGTCCCTGCAGGACTGGCAATGGCCGTGTTCTTTCCCTTGGCAGGCGCGTTAAGTGACAGGATACAACCCAAAACCGTGATCATACTGGGACTCATATTTTTTGCCATTTCCAACTGGTTAATGCGCGAAGCCGATATCAATACGCCTTATGCCTGGATATTGATATCCACGGTGATTGGCCGAATAGGCCTGGCCTTAATATTTCCCAGTCTCAATGCCTCATCTCTGGCATCACTTCCCTTACATCAGCTCACGCAAGGTGCCGGTGCCATTAATTTTTTACGACAATTAGGTGGCGCTTTCGGGGTAAATTATCTGGCTATCACTTTAACCTCCCGTAGCATTGAATACAGTGATCAGTTTGCTCAAAACCTCGTACCCTCCCCTGCAACCCAGCAACTGCTCATGGGCGTTCAGGACAAAGTCTTCGGGGAACACTTTGGTTTTGTCATGGATTTCCCCACGTCCTTTGCCTACTTGAGCGGGGGGATATTCCGTCAGGCAACAGCCATGGCATACCGAGAAGTTTTTTTAATGGTCACAATAATTATGCTGGTTTCCATTATTCCTGCTCTGTTTATCAAGATAGATCGCAACTAGCGTCAGTTTATTTTTGCTTTGCTTGCCTTAATTGCGAGAACCAATCTTGTAAATATATTAAATACGTGATCTATTCTTTCGATCTAAATTAATCTCAGAGGTAATACAAACAATGGCCGCTTCAGAAAAAACACCGCTTAGGGACGCCAAGGCAAAGGTTGTTAAATTCACCTCCCATGCCAGAACCATTAGTGAAACTGACATAGTCAACTTTGTTAATCTGGTGGGCTTACACGAACCGCTTTTTATTGATATGTCATATATTGCAAAACACATGGAAGCCAGCCACCAGGAAAGATTTGCTCCAGCGCCCATGATTATATCTGTTGGCATGGGTTTGGTTGCCACCTATGTTAGTCAAGCCCTTGCAGATTTGGTTAAAGGAGAAAACCTTGGTCCCGGTGGCGGTCTGGTGGGACTAGAAGCCAAAGTGAAGGCCGCGGTACATCCTGGGGACACTATCAGAGTGGATCTGGAAGCACGTATGGGTAAACGCACAAGCCGTAACTATACCATCGTAGAATTGCTGCACATCGTTAAAAACCAGAAGGACATTATCGTCGCAGAATTTACCGAAAAAGCTATCTTCATGCCTCCAGAAACATAAGTGTTATGCACATAGCTAACCAAGGTTAAAAACCCGTTTTCTTAAAATCACAATCGGTAGAGCAACAAATAGAACTGTGAACGAACTTCGACCACTTATTCTCAATAATAAACCCCTACGTGTACCATTTGTATACGACGCTCTGCAGGCCAGGATCGCAGAGCAAGCAGGTTTTCCAGCCATATACATGACCGGCTTTGGCACTGCCGCAGCCCGCGGCCTGCCCGATGTCGGCCTGTTATCCGCCACCGAGATGATTCAGGCCGCCCGGCAATTGGCAGAAGCCGTCGACATTCCGCTTATCTGTGATGCAGATACCGGGTATGGCAATGCGATGAATGTACAACGTACTGTGAAAGCCTATGAGCAGGCGGGCGTTGCAGCAATGCATATCGAAGACCAGGCTTGGCCCAAGCGATGTGGATTTATGCATGGCAAGCAGGTGATCCCCCTCAATGAAATGCTATCCAAAGTTAAAGCCGCAGTAGATAGCGCAAAGGATATTTTGATTATCGCCCGTACAGATGCCCTCCAGCCCGAAGGTTGGAACGCCGCAGTAGAGCGTGTCAACCGATATTATGAAGCCGGAGCAGACATGGTGTTTGTAGACGGCATACGTAACGAAAAGGATCTTACCGCCTACATATCAAAAACCAAAGGAATACCCAAGTTATACAATGGCACTTTAGCCGTAACTGAAATGGAAGACATTCATCTCATCATTGATCCAACTTCAATGATGGCAATTTTTGCAGCTACGCTAAAAATATTTAAAGACCTGAAACAGGACTCCGGTTCAGTGGCTCTTACAGGCTCTGAATTTCGGGATATAACCAAAACACTTGGCCTAAAAGAAATGCTGGCGATTGCAGATAGATTTTCAGAAAATAAATGATCACAAGCTCAGCGAGGTAAGGTGCCGGCCTCTATAACTGTACCGCTCACAATCGAGGCTTGCTCTGATGCCAGCCAGATGATTGCCTGAGCCACTTCTTCTGGCTTGTTAACGCGACCCGCGACGCTCATTTTTCCACCCATGGCCATAACCTTTTCAGGAAAGCCCTCTGTCATGCCCGTCTTGGTAAAACCTGGAACAACCGTATTCGCCCTTATTCCCTGAGCAGCATGATCCAGTGCCAGACAATTAGTAAAAGCAAATACGGCTCCCTTGGATGCACTGTAAGCCAGCAGGCCGGGTTTACCGTAGCCGGAGCCAGATGAAACGTTGACTATACTACCTTTTTTTTGCGCCAGCATTTGCGGCAATACGGCCTGAGTGGTGATAAACATACCACGTATATTAACGTTAAAAGCGGTATCCCACTCGGCAGCAGTGGTTGTCTCCATTGTACCTGTCGGACGCGCGGCAGCATTGTTTACCAGCACATCTATACGCCCTTCCAGATCGATAATATTCTGTACCGTACGACGCACCCCTTCATCATCGGTTATATCCAATGTAGTCGCACTAACCTTGTTACCCGCTTGCTCAGCGAGCTCCATAACAGCCCGGGTATCTTCCTCAGACAAGCCAAAGGTATGAACACGATCACCCTGGGCAGCAAATGCCAAACTAGCCGCCCGACCAATTCCATAAGTGCCACCGGTTACAAGAACCACTCGTGCACTCATGCCTGTTCCCCATCAGTACCCAGAACACCCAGTACATCGGCCCAAAAAATAAGATCTTCTTCCCCAACTAAATCCGGGTCGTCCGGTGATTCCGTGTAACGCAGCAAAATCCACATACCATCTCTTGGGTTGTCCACAACAATAGCTGTTTCCCCACCCACCAGGCGAACCATTGCTCCTACATCAATAGCGACCAGATCCAAGGTTAAAACACCCTCTAATCTATCTGATTCGCCGACAGCACGTTTTTCTTTTTTTTCGGTATCAGTCATTTTACAGCCCCCCAATTCTTTACCCAATAATTAATCATCATCCGGTCAACCTGTTAGATGCAGCAAACCAGCAATATTCTACTAAAAAAATATCGTCAGATTTTTAGCAAGCAAGGTACTTTGATCCAACAGGATAAGTCGCTTGGCCACCTTCCAGTGATCATCCTCAAAGCGCAGCGTATCCGTACGTTTACCCACAAAAATATCCGTTTCATCAACCACTCTGTTTCGATAAACCATAAAGTGGCTGCTAACTTCAACCTCCTTGCTGTCAGCAGGAGTATCAGTTTTATCACCTATCTGGACGTTGGTAATCAAATGTCGCACCCTGGAAAGCGGCTCTTCGGCCCAATGAATACCGGTAGCCAGTTGTGCTACCCGCTGAGCCAAAGTATGTTTACCCTCATCAAACCAGGCAGCATCCACCCCCTGCCGAGTATTCTCAAATTCTGCATGTTGCCCGTATTTAACATTACGGCGCAGTGGCATAAAGTAGGAAATATCTTCTGTTAATAGATCTAACCACTCTTCAAATCTGCGTTCATCCAGCAATTGCGCTTCCAGATAGTAAAATGCTTCAATTTCTCTTTGCAATAAAAGCGCATCAAGAGCGTGCTCTCTGCTGGTCGAATCTGTAAAACTGATTCGGCTCATTGCTGGCACCTCGCTAGAATATCTGCATGATTGGCACTGTTTTTTGGATGCAGTGCATCCCAGCTATCCGCATCCATAAATTCTGCCCAGCGATTATAGAACAGCCGCTGGTTTTGCTCAGTTACTGCTGAGGTGAAAATAGCATTTTCTAAATCCCGTGCATCCGACTCAAAACCCTGCCCCATCTGATAATTGTATGGATACAGCCCCGCACGCGCCCCGCTGCTGGCAGCCGTGGCATAATTCCAGTTCTCCATATCATCCTGCTCAGTCAGCCCGGCTGGTCCGGCATAACGCAAATAGTATTGACGCAGTACATTCTTAACTTCATCTGGCGCATCTGCATCCACCAAATACCACTTCCACATTTCCATTTCCTGGGGCCCATTGGGGTGCCAGGTAAAAAGTGCACGGGGTTGCATACCGTGGAATGAGCAATTCGGAAAAATCGTGCCTACAGGCGCTAATCCCCGAGCACGCTTGCCCAGGTTTTCAACCCGACGGTGATAAACTTCTTTATAGTACTCTTCCACTATCGGCGTCAGGGTGAACGAAGGCGCATAATCCGGCTCCTCGTAATGCGGTAAAGCGCCAATACAGCCATGACCATGATTTGGAAAACCAATACTGCCAAACGCGGGCGGCGGAATAACAATTTTCGCCGCTTTATCGCCCTTGAGAACATCCCGACGTCCAGCACCACTGGGCCCTATGGATACCATATCCACCGACCGATGGCTGGTAATATGGTAGATATCCCCGATAAAATTTTCTGCTCCGAATTTCCAATTTGAGGGCACTTTCCACTTCTGAATACCTCCGATCACTTCGGAGCCCCCCGGACTTCCGTCTCGTTGGTCGAGAACAGAGTCCAGATAGAACTTCATATCCCCGAGATAGGTTTCAAAATCTACTGCATCTTTGTCCCAGTTTGCCCATATAGAACCTTTGTAATTGACCAACTGGGCCACTGGCACAAGACCCCATTGGGACTTGTCCAAGCCGCCACGATAAGCCTTTTTATAATGTGGCACACCCACTAAACCACCGGGTGCTGTGGTTAAATTCCCATCAACCGAAAAACTCCAGGCATGATAAGGACAGGTAAATACCCGTGCATTACCCTGATCATAGCGGCAAACTTTCATACCCCGGTGTGGACAAGTATTAAGAAAAACATGAATTTTGCCGGTTTTATCCCGCGTCATAATTACAGACTCTTCGCCCATCCGTGAAGTAAAATAGTCATAGGGCTTAGGAATCTGACTCTCATGCCCGACCAGCAACCAGGCCCGTCCAAATACTTGTTTTATTTCTCTCTTGTAAATTTCTTCATCAACAAAAATATCACGAGCAATTGTGCCCCCGTCTCCATCAATTAAATCGGTAGCGATAAGTGACTCGCGCATGTGGAACTCCCCCAGTACATTAATAATTCCGAACAGTGATTAACCACACAAAGAAACCCTGCCACAATATTTTAGCTCTTACACTTTGAGCCAGCTAATGTTAGCCGATTTATAATGCAAATAAACACACGCTCCATAATTGCCCAAAGTAGATAATCCCGCCTTTTTTTTAATTTTGCAATTATTGCTTCCACCTAGGCGTATTTCGATACAGTATGTAAGTGATCAGATTGCATAATTCCTTATATGGTGACAAGGAAAAATACGATGGTGGACTGGCAGATTGGTAATGTTCGCATTACCAAAATTGTAGAAGAAGACAATCCCGTACCTGGCAAATTCGTTTTGCCTGACGCAACGCCCGATAAAGTTAGAGAAATCCCCTGGCTTTCTCCCAACTTTATTACCCCCGAAGGTTGGCTAAAAATGAGTATTCACGCCCTGATAATAGAAACTCAGGGCAAAAAAATAATGGTCGATACCTGCCTGGGGAATGACAAACCAAGACCTAACAAAGCATGGGCTATGCGCAAGGGACCTTTTCTTGACGATCTAGCTTCCGCTGGCCACCCACGCGAAAGTATTGACTACGTAATATGCACCCACCTGCATGTCGATCATGTCGGCTGGAATACCATGTTAGTGAATGACAAGTGGGTGCCGACATTTCCTAACGCCCGCTACCTGTTTGCACGCAAGGAATGGGAAGCCTGGAAAGAGGAAGGAGATTCCGAACATTTTGGCCCGGTACTGGCAGACTCCGTACAACCCGTAATTGACGCTGGTCTGGCAGACCTGGTTGAATGGGACCACAAAATTAACGATGAGATATGGCTTGAACCCACTCCTGGTCATACACCGGGACACGTTAGTGTACGTATTTCATCCGGGGGAGAAAACGCCGTGATTACCGGTGACATGACTCACCATCCCTGTCAGTTAGCTCGCCCGGAATGGTCATGTTTTGCAGATTCTGATGCAAAAAAAGCCATTCAAACGCGCTGGGATTTCTATGCGGGACTGGCAGGCAAACCGACACTGGTTATCGGCACGCACTTTTCCCCACCCACTGCCGGTCATATCGTAAAGGATGGCGACAGTTATAAATTGGAATGTTGAATACTGAAACTTATTTGGGAGGATAGATCCTTGGCGCAAATATCAGAATCAGTCGTTGACGTAGCAGACGCTCAACTAACTTTAATTAGAGCAGGTTCGGGTAAACCCTTACTCATTTTACATGACGAACTTGGATATACCGGCTGGATGCGCTGGAATGAGGCATTAAGCAAAAATCACGAACTGGTTATTCCACTCCAACCGGGATTTGGCGCAAGCCCCCGCCAGGATTGGATAATGAGCTATCGGGATTTGGGCGGGTTTTACCAGCGTGTTATCCGAGAGCTTAATCTGGGTAAGGTTAATGTTATCGGTTTTTCAGCAGGTGCGTATATCGCTGCAGAAATGGCCGCCGCTAATCCAGATATTTTTAACAAAATGGTGCTAGTTGCACCACTGGGTTTAAAACCCCTTCAAGGCGAAATTATGGACATGTTTGCCTTCACTATTAAGACCCACCTGATTCACACTGTCTGGAATACCGAGGCGCCTGAATTTGCGGAGATTTACGGCGGCGGCATGAGCCCTGAGCAATTCGAATTATTCGAGGATGCCCGCAGCGAATCCACACGCCTGGGCTGGGAACCATACATGTATAACCCCAGCCTTGGTCATCTACTTAAGGGTATTGGTCAGTTACCCACACAACTGGTCTGGGGTGTAAAAGATGATTTTTCACCGCGCGGCTGTATCGATGCCTATAAACAAGCCATTCCCGGCGCACAAATTGCTGAAATTGCAGAAGCGGGTCACCGACCAGAAATCGAAAATGCGGATGCTTTCATCGCTGCAGTGAAGGGTTTTCTGGACACCTAAGCCGGCGCACCGGCTAAAACCTGGAGTAAAAAACTACCGCATACTACGCATAACATTAGAGGGACAAAATTATGAAAATAGCTTACTTTACAGAGCGACCCTATCGTTGGGTAGACGAAGAAGCCGTCCTTAAAAATAAAGCTTTTTTTGCTGTATCAAACGAAAATTTTGATCGTGAAAAAGCCTCAGCAGATTACAATCACTACCTTGATGAAGCCGTTTATGCCGAAGAACTAGGTTTTGACGCGGTTTGTCTGAACGAGCACCACGGCAACCCATTTTGCATGGGAAGTGTGATGAATGTGGAAGCGGCCATACTTGCGCGCATTACAAAAAAGGTAAACATCGTACTCATTGGTAACCCATTACCCGTCATTAAGCACCCTTTAAGAATGGCTGAGGAACTGGCCGAAATTGATCTAATTTCTAAAGGTCGTCTGGTTACCGGTTGGGTCCGCGGCGCGGGTAGCGAGCAGTTTTTTAACAATGCGAATCCCGCATACAATCGGGAAATGTTCAACGAAGCCCACGATTTTATAATCCAGGCATGGACCAGACCCGGGCCCTGGCGCTATGAAGGTAAGCATTTTCACTACCGTCACGTAAACCCATGGGCACTGCCCTACCAGAAGCCCTATCCACAAATGTGGATTCCCGGCACACTGAGTCCGGAAACCGTTGAGTGGTGTGCGGATCATGCCTACCCTTATATTGGGCTGGGCACCTCCCTTGGCCCCACCTGCGACTTATGGGATTTTTATGCTGATGAGGCACAAAAACACGGGTATCAGGCCGGATCTGAAAATTTTGGCTACCTGATTCCAACCTTCCTGGCAGATTCCGAGGCCAAGGCCCAGGAGTTGGGCAGCAATTTTGTTTACGGGGGGGGACAAGGAGCATTTTCCAGGCCTGAGCACACCCTGCCATCAGGTTACAACTCCAAAGATGCTATTCGTAATTTGTCCAAACAACCGGGTGGTAGCTGGCTAGGGATTACCCGAGATAAACTCGGCGCCGCTGGCGGCGCCGCTACTGAAGCGGTTGATTACGATGAAGTACGCAAAAAATTGAGAGCGGGCCTGGACAAAGCGCAGCGCAATATGCAAATTCTGATTGGCACACCAGACACGGTGATTCCAAAGGTGAAAAAAATTATTGAAGTGATTCGCCCTGGCGTATTCTCTTTCTTTGCCGTGCAAGGCCAAGTGAACAATGAAGATCGCATGCGCAGCTTGCAGTTACTGGGAGAAAATGTGGTACCTGCTATTCGCGAACACGCCAAAAGCCTGGGTTTGGTTGATCCAATTACCCAAAATCCTGGATTAAACAAGCTTACCAACGGTACTGCCCGGGACCCTGTGGTCGACCGTGCTGCACTACAGGCTATTTTAGATGCCTGATACGCGGTACAAAAAAGCGTAACCTATTTGCAAACCCAGGTTTGCAAATAGGTATTGAATCTCTGTTGATTCGCAAGTCAGACTACTCGGCCCGGTTTGCTTGATGTTCTTATACTTCTTGATGTTAGCGTACCTCTTAATGTTAGCGTACCTGGGGCCTTCCCAGCTTCTATTTTTGGTCCACCATCTTTTGCGGCACCCTTGATACTATTTTCCAGCGCAAAAATCGGCAATGCTACTGGCAGTATCCCGGCTGATGTCCGGACAGCAGATAGGAAAAATTTCAGTACCATGTATCGTGCCCATGACCTGCCTGCAACGCCCGGAAACACCGGCTCTCAATAACAAGCGATAAAAGTTAATCCCTTCATCCCGAAGTGGATCGCATTCGTTGACACTGATCATTGTCGGCGGCAAACCTTTTACATCGTTTTCAGCGGCAAATCCCGGCCATGCCAGGGGATTTTTATTTTCAAATTCCTCTATGCCGTATGCCATAGCCCCGATATTGCTGTGAAGATCCAGAAAAATCCCGTTATTTTCTGTAGAGGAAGGATTTTCAGGAAGTGGCCAAATACCGGCAATATATGGGCATAAAGCATACAAACCACTAATTAAACCAACATTTCCCTCTTTGTTAAGGCGCATTCCGGTGGCTAGCGTCAAGTTCCCCCCGCCACTTTCGCCCGCGATAATCACGCGCTGACTGTCAATATTCAAATCATTGCTATTGTTTACCAGCCATTTAAGACCAGCGACACAATCATTAAGACCGGCAGGATAAGGTGCGACCTCAGGAGCAGATGAAGCAACCAGTGCATTGCGAAAATCCACCATAGCCACAGCCACGCCTTGTTGAGCAATCATCCGCCCCCAAGCCCGATAATTACCGTCGTAACAGGACATAGACTGCATTCCACCACCGTGTATATAGTAAACACAAGGCAGGTTTTCGTTGTTATCAGGCCTAATATACTGAATTTTTATCGTGTTAGCGTCTGGCTCCGACTGAAACGAAAGATCAGTTATACGCAAACCTTGCGAAGGCGCGATGTCTTCGGAATCGCACATACCCAGGAACGTTTGCATCGCCTCTCGTGCAGCCACCGCTCGTTCAGAATTTGTGGCAGCCAATAATTGCTCCCGGCTGGCAACATCCTTTGGCGGGGGCATATTCAAACCGCCGAGAATAGCTTTAATTCGAGGGTCTATTCGAGGATCTTCAGTAATTTTATTCTTGCCCATCATACCTCCCAGTCAACAACAAAGATTCAGCCATCCTAAAGGCCATTTGATCAGGAAATACTAGCAACCCATGGGCCAGCTTAAAACCCTTTGGGGAAATTTATAAAACAGCCGTATCCGAAGCCAAGCCCAGTAACATACGGCCGGTTGCTTCTTTCCACTGGGGAGAGACGGTAATGTGTTGAGGAACAATATGTACATCCCGATGGCACCGACCCAGCGCACTGTCTGCGTATACCACATTGGTACCCGCACAAGCATACAACCCGTCCACCGCCTGACAAGCTGCCTGTACCGCGTTGATACAAGAAAGTAATACCATGGCTCTGGGTTCCGCGCCGACAGATTGACCCTGCACAATCAATTCCCACATATCAGAAATTGCTTCCATAACAAAAGCGCGACCTGAGCGCAGATGTGCTTCTGCCTCGGCAATGGCGCGCTGGGCATCTATTCTCTCGCGTAACAAAGATGACGAAGAGCGAGGTTTTTTCTCCACAGCCAATATTTTAAAATGATCTATAGCCGCGCGGGCAATTCCTGTGGCAACTGCGGCTTTGTTGTATGCCAGTCGACTGTATGTTGGAAACCTAAACAAGTGGCTATCAACCTGAGGCCGCTGCTCATTCACCCGGGTAACTTTATCATCCGCAACAAAAATATCAGATGCTCTTACATCGTGACTGCCGGAGCCACGTAAACCATTTGCATACCAATTTCCCATCACCTGCATTTGCGACATGGGAATCAGCACTTCCCTCAATATTGGGCTACCGTCCGCATGGAAAAGCTGTTTTTCACCCTCCATGAGCAGACATTGGCCCCAGAATAAATCTGCATTCTGGCAACCACTGGCCATGGGCCAGAGCCCGTTAACCTGCATGCCACCGTCAACCTGATGCGCTCTGCCCACTGGATTTAAAGCACCTGCAACGATGATATGGGCCGATCCAAACATTTCCCGAGCAATTTCAGCAGGAAACGCAGCTGCCGCAAAGCCCTGCACTTCTACTCCGATCATCAAATTCCAGCCCGCAGAACCATCCGCCCGAGAAATGGTTTCGATGATCTCGTACTGTGTGATGGGATGACATTCACTTCCCCCAGCCTGCCGCGGAGTAGCGATCTTATGCAGGCCAGCATGCGCCATGGCCTGAGCCAGTTCCTGGGGTAGCCGCCTTTCCTGCTCAAACTCAAGTGCACGGCGGCTGATTTCCGGCACCATATCGCGAGCAGCATCCAACAAGGACAGCTCAACGGAAGATCTCTCAAACGATGCTGGCATCTTGGCCTACCTCCCGCCTCTGATAGTGGAAAAGCTATTAAAATTTAAAACCCGCTAGTTAATAACACCTTCTGAACGCAGGTTTTCAATGCTCTCACTATCGTAACCCAATGCAGACAACACCTCGACAGTATGCTGCCCCAGCCGGGGCGTTGGACGTCGAATTTCAACATCCTTGCCATCAAAGCGTATCGGGGATGCAACACTGGTGACGGCTTCTTCACTCGCATCTGCTCCGGGGACTTTTACAAACGCACCGGATGCCCAGGCCTGGGGATCTTCTACAACCTGAGAAGCATGCTGCACCGGTGCCCAAACAAGATCTGCCTCATCCAAAATGGCAGACCACTCAGCCAGTGTTTTTTTAGCAAAAGCAGCATCAAACATTGCCACCATCTCAGCAGCATTTTCCTTGCGGTCTACGGGCGTCTTAAAGCGCTCTTGATCTGTTAGTCCCGGATAACCCAACACCCTGCATATATCCGGTACATCCGTTTTGTTACCCCGGGGAATAAGCATTAACCAATTATCGTCTGAAGTTTGATAAAAATTACGTGTTGGTTCGATGGCTTCAGCCCTGGGTGTCGTAGAAGCCAGGCGACCAAAATGTAACTGTGTGCTCAGATCTGAGCCAAGCATAAAAATGCCAGTGCGCAACAAAGACGCTTCCACTAATTTTCCTTTGC
>JAHRWB010000097.1 GCA_019090385.1 Pseudomonadales bacterium
CGGGGACACAACTTTCCTTAAGACACCTATTGGTAACAGTACAGCTGTAACAGTTTTCTTAACACCCCCACACGCCAGATAGAACAATCGTGAGTACTCTCGCCCTAGTGTACTATCTCTTCATTTTACGATTATTAATAAAACTACATTCCATGACAACTTCGCCCAGGGTTTCCTTTAAGGCTGAAACCTCTGCACGCAGCTCTTTCACTTCATCAGACGTTGCTTCTCGCACGGTATCACCGGATAAACGTTTCTTACCGGCCTCCATAAATTCCTTTGACCAGCGATAGTACACATTCGGATTGATGTCTTCGCGACGGCAGAGTTCAGCAACACTGTCCTCAGCACGCAAACCTTCCAGTACGATACGGATTTTCTCTTCGGCAGAATATTTCTTGCGGGTGCTGCGTCGAATATCGCGTACACTCTGTTCAACACTTTGTCTCTTTGTCATCATCGTTTCCTCAAGGGTTAACGATGAGCCATAAATGTCTCTTAGGCTACCAGGCTAAACGGTCCACATAGTGCTGACGGGGTACACTGTGGATAACCTCCTTCCCTCACAATTCGCATTTACTTATCCTTTGTAGATCATATACATATCTAAAATCAGGTTTATGGTGAGCCTGAATGATGTTAGTAAAATGCTATAACAATAAAGGAGAGGTTCTGACGCAGGGTAGGAAACCAAGATATTGCAGCCGTTCAGTCATTGATCGCTAAACAGCCGCAGTGTCGCAAAAACGGACTCTCAGTGAAAAACAATAGCGTTAGTTGAAGCGGATTCAGTAAAATTTCTCCTCGTCCCACTGTGTGACTCGACACCAATAAAGCTAGACCGCCTTCTAGCGGACGGCAAGGACAATACTGCCAGATGCAAAACATCTGGTAGCTAGTACATTGCCTGTTTTTACACTAGAACTTAACTTGCCCCTGTACCCACAGCTTATCTGTATCAACACCGTGAGTATCTGCTGAATAGCTGGAATACTTCAATACCACCGAATAGTGCTTGGTGAATTTTTTCGCCGCTAGCAGACCAAACTCTGAACCATACTCTGCGCTGCCTTGGTCGGCAGAAAAGTCATGATAGACCGCCATAAATTTGATGCCCGCGACTTTACCAGCCACCGATACATAAAGGTCAACCAAGCCATCTGCTGGGGTTGCCAAAAATTGATCACTCCAGCCATTGAAGGCATGCTTAGTCGCAAGTGGTGTAGAGAATCCGTAAGTACCGCCACCGCCTAACACTTCATACCCCACTTTAATTGTCACGCCCTTAGACGATGCGCCAAGCTCGCCGAGTAAATAATCGGCATCAATTGTTGAAACGCCATCTTTATAATCGCTTTGGGTGGCATATTCGGCGGTGTAGAGAAGTTTGGTGCCGCTGCCTATTTTTTTTGACCCACTGAAGCGCAGGCCAAGTGTTTGTTGGGATGTGGTGGGTGCATCGACAAAGTCGAGCAGATAACCGTAGCCACTTAACTGACCTACGTCTAAGCCACTGTAAGCCACGTTTAGCAAATGGGCTTCTATATTGGTATCACCAGCGATAATGTCGTTGACATTATAAACATACGCATAGGTTGCTGTTGTGTCCGGTAATGATTTATTGATTGCGATAAACGCATCCAGTGTTTGTTCGTTTTGCCGCCAACCGACATTGCCAACAAAACGAGCGTTATCTAGTATCATGCGTTGTCGCCCCCACTTGAGGACCGTGTCGCTGATGGCTGTGTAGCTTAGATTGATCTGGTTCATCTCTGCACCGGTGGGATCGGCTACAACCGAATGCGTGGTTTTACCATTGGTTTTGCTGTTATAGTCTTCATCACCCAAAGCGGAGATGCTTTCCATCTCTACAAATGCTTTGAAGTTTTTGTATTCCCCTGTGGTGTATCCTAAGCGCGTCCGCACGGTTGTCGCACTGGCATCTTCCAAGGCATTATTTTGCTCGACGCTTTCGTAGCGCAGGCGGATATCCATGTTGGCGTTACCGCTTGTTAATGCTTCTTCGAGTGTTACTGTTGCTTGGCTACTCATGGGCAGTCCTAACCCCGTTAAACAAAGTGCGATTGAGAGCGCTGAATTATTCAAGTGAGTAGGCATTGAATTGATCGATTTCACGGTTTTTTCCTTCTTGTTTCATTTTAAAAATAGACAATGTTTAGGCTGTTTTTTCCGCTGGCTTGCGCTGGCGCTCGTAAAGAAAAGCCAACACTTCGCGTCGGTAGTGGTTGTATTCACTGTTGTCAGAGAGCGCTACGCGGTGGCGTGGCCGTTCTAATTCGATCTCCAGAACCTCACCTACAGTCGCTTCAGGCCCGTTGGTCATCATGGCAATGCGGTCAGACAGCAGCACAGCTTCGTCTACGTCATGGGTAATCATGACCACGGTATTGTTTAGGTCGCGTTGAATCTCCATCAATGAATCTTGCAGATGAGCACGCGTCAGTGCGTCCAGTGCTCCAAACGGTTCATCCATCAGTAATACCTTGGGTTGCATAGCGAGTGCGCGGGCGATACCGACACGCTGCTTCATACCCCCTGATATTTCTGATGGCCTTTTATGCAAGGCGTGTGACATGTGCACTAGCTCAAGATTGTGACGTATCCATTCGTCCATCTCTGACTTGCTCTTTTTGTTTCTAAACACCTGCTTAACCGCTAGCTCCACATTTTGATATACGGTAAGCCACGGAAGCAGTGAGTGGTTTTGAAAAACCACGGCGCGATCCGGCCCTGGATCGTTAACCTCTTTTCCTTCGAGTACTACGCCACCTTCCGTTGCTTGTAATAGCCCCGCGATAATGTTGAGCACAGTTGATTTGCCACAGCCAGAGTGGCCAATAAGTGATATGAATTCTCCTTTAGCTATTTTTAGGTTAACCCGGTCGAGCGCTTTAAACGGGCCTAGTGATGTCGGAAACTCAATAGAGACGTATGAGATATCGAGATAATTTTTTCTTGCTAATGGGATTGCAGATTTTTCGTTGCAATTGTCCGTGATCACGTTACCTTCTTTAGGGAATAACGCTTCTACATTGTGTACAGTGGTCATTATTTTTTCCTTAATCCTGCGGTTATTTAGCGAGCAGCACTTTTTTCGTGCGAGACAAATTTCTGTAGCGTTAACATCAGCCAATCTAAAACGAAACCAATGAGTCCAATAGTGAGTACGGCAACCATGATGCGTCCCAACGAGTTGGAGCTACCATTTTGAAATTCATCCCAAACAAACTTGCCCAGGCCTGGGTTCTGCGCCAGCATTTCGGCAGCAATTAAAACCATCCAGCCAATACCTAACGATATACGCAGGCCCGTGAAGATCATGGGCAGTGATGCAGGCAGCGCGATTTTGAACACCTGTGCAGACCAGTTAAGGCATATCACTCGGCCGACGTTAAGCAGGTCTTTGTCGATAGAGGCAACGCCCATCGCGGTATTAATTAAGGTTGGCCAAAGTGAACAGAGCGTTACTGTTAACGCGGAAGTGACAAATGCTTTTTCAAACATCGGGTCATTGGTAACGTAAACAGCACTGACCACCATCGTGACAATCGGTAGCCATGCCAGTGGTGAGATTGGTTTAAATATTTGAATTAAAGGGCTCACCGCTGTATAGAGATTATCACTCAAACCGCAGGCAATCCCCAAGGGAATGGCGATAACGCTTGCCAACAGAAAACCTGTGAAAACAGTAAAGAGACTGGTTAGTATCTGATCGAAAAATGTTGGCTTGCCGGTGTAGGGGCGCACCTTGATTGTTGCATCAGGGTTCTTTTCCAGTTTTTTGGCATTACGCACTTCTTGGCGCTCATGGAACGCTACTTCTTTGGCACGCTCCTCCTTATGTTCTGCGTAGAGATTGACAGTTTGTGCCCAGACTTGGCTTGGGCCAGGCAAAGTGCCTAGGCTGGTGTTCACCTGGGCGGCCATTGCACTCCACAAACCTAAAAAGAGCATGATGGCAATGAGTGGTAATCCAAGTAGTTGAAATAGTGCATTGCCTTGTTCTTTAGGGTTCTCGCCTGTCGCGAGTTTGACCATAGGTACCGCCCAGCTCAAGCCCATGGTTTCAAAAATATTTATAATTTTATTTTTCATAATATGACCAACTTTTACTTTATGTGTCCCTTCCTTGCAGAAGGGGACATCCTCTATTTACTTAACTATGTCCGTACCTTTTAGGCCGATGGGAAATTGCGTCAGGTAGTCATTGGGTTTGCGGCCGTCGTAGGTGATGCCATCGATAAAGTCTGTTTGTGGTGCGCGGAATCCCTCTTCTTTGTCAAAGTCAGGAAATTCAGATGCTTTTACATGTCCTTCAGCAATCAACGCTTTAGCTGCGGCAGCATAGATATCAGAGCGATAGACTTTTTTGGCGATTCCTATGTACCATCTATCAGATTTGTGTTCGCTGATCTGTCCCCAACGACGCATCTGGGTGAGGTACCAAATTGCATCGGAGTAGTAGGGGTAGGTAGCGTTGTAACGAAAGAACACGTTGAAGTCAGGCACGGAACGTTTATCGCCTGTTTCATACTCAAACGTGCCCGTCATAGAGTTCGCGATTACGTCGTAGTCCGCACCCACGTACTGACTTTTTGAAAGAATTTTCACGGCCTCTGGGCGGTTGGCATTATTATTTTCATCCAACCACTTCGCTGCGCGGATCATTGCCTTCACGACTCGGATGTGGGTGTTTGGGTATTTTTCCGCCCATTTGTTGCTAACACCAAATACTTTTTCTGGGTTGTTTTTCCAGATTTCATAATCGGTGATAACGGGTACCCCAATACCTTTGAATACAGCTTGCTGATTCCATGGTTCGCCCACACAATAACCATCAATTGTACCTGCTTCCATGGTGGCTGGCATTTGGGGTGGTGGTGTTACTGATAGCAGGGCATCGGCATCAATTTGTCCTGATGTATCGCCCTTGTGCGGTGCGTAAAAACCAGGATTGATACCGCCTGCCGCTAGCCAATAACGCAACTCGTAGTTGTGGGTTGAGACAGGAAAAACCATGCCCATTTTGAAAGGCTTCCCAGCATCTTTATAGTCTTCAATCACCGGTTTGAGCGCATCGGCTTTAATAGGATGAACAGGCTTGCCATTTTTGTGTGGCACATGCTTTTTCATCTCAGCCCAAACGTCGTTAGAAACCGTGATTGCGTTACCGTTTAAATCCATGCTGAATGCGGTAATAATATGATCTTGGGTACCAAATCCGATAGTTGCGCCGAGTGGTTGACCTGCCAGCATGTGGGCACCGTCTAGTTCTCCATCAATCACGCGATCAAGCAGTACCTTCCAGTTGGCTTGTGCTTCCAGGGTGACGTAAAGCCCTTCGTCTTCGAAATAGCCTTTTTCGTAGGCAATCGCTAACGGTGCCATATCGGTTAATTTGATAAAGCCGAACTTAAGATCCTCTTTCTCAGGCTCGCCAATTTCTGCGTAAGCAGTGGCGCTCATCACCATCGCGGCAGATGCAAGCATTACCACTACCTTTTTTATAAACGAACCTTTGATTAAGGTCTGTTGGGGATTCGATTTCCCGTTGCTATGTTTTACGTCATGTTGCATTGGTATTATCTCCATAAAAATAAAAAAGGCGTTCATCCACACAGCAACACTGCTGTGTGGGTGAACGCCTTTGTTCGTGTTGGGCCGCCATTGGCCCAACTAAATAAGTTGTATTACCAGCTTCCTGCCATAGACTGCTGGTAGAATAATCAGCCGATCAGGTCGGCCATTGCGAGAATATTCTTCGCTATCTCTCCTATCTTTTTGTTTTGTGCCATCGCCATTTTTTGTAACTGACGATACGCCTCGTTTTCGCTGACGTTGCGTTTGCTCATGAGCAGACCTTTGGCACGCTCAATACTTTTTCTGTCGTCGAGTTTTGAGCGTGTTTCACTTAGCTCATCTTTTAGGCGTTGCAACTCGTTAAAGCGGGCAATTGCAGCATCTACGATGGACTTAATGCGATAACTGCGTATGTCATTAAGGACGTAGGCACTTACCCCCGCTTTTGTTGCATCGGCAATGGTCTCGCTATCACCCTGTTCACTGAACATGACAATGGGGCGAGGGGTATTTCGGTTAATGGTGCTCACGATATCTAAGGTGTGTTTACTTGGCGTGTTTGTGTTGATGACAACAATATCTGGATTACACGCTTCAATATTTAGCGTAGCGTTGTCGCTACACGCAGACGTATAGACCAGCAGGAAACCATTATCCTGTAATGCCGCCTCAAGTGGTACTGAGTCAATATTGTCGCTGTTAACTAGCATTGCTTTTATAGCCATGGCCTTATCTGTCTATAAATTTGTAAATCTACCATGAGGTATGCAGAAACCATACCACCCTCACAAAGCTCCTCCTAACCCATTGTATTTAAAGGTAATACTTAAATTATATGGTGTGTTTAAAATGTGAATTTCGTTACATGTTGGTGCATAGCTTGGCGGTTTAATTCAGAAAAGTGCATTAGCCTAGCGCATTAGGTATTAGGGATATGCACCGGAGTGTACCCTTGATTTGTTCCGATATTGATCAACTCGCGAAAAGAGATGCTCGTTAGCTTACGCCCCTCCCCTATAAGACGTCTTTCATTGCGGGATTGAACTACCTCCAGGGTGATCGTAATAGTGCATTGCCCCTATCTGCGGGATACCTAGTAAAGTAACTTCCACTCCTTCTCAAACGCTTTACCATAGAGGCCCGTATACTGATTCTCGGAGAAGTACTCGATAAAGCCCTTGCGCTGGGTTACCA
>JAHRWB010000098.1 GCA_019090385.1 Pseudomonadales bacterium
AAAACACTCTCCAAACGGCCCTTAACAATAAATATTCCCGTGTCAGAATTGAAATACATTGGTGTATTAACCTTTAATCAAGGTAAAATTTATTTCATCAAAATTATCTACGCTCAAAATTTCCAAATAAAAAAGGGTAAAGTATGAATGTGCTCAATATGAATTTTCCAAAGACAAAACTGTCAATTGCCATGTCGGCTATTACGGCATCAGCCTTGGCAGTGAGTACATTTTCAGCTCTTGCTGAGGAAGATTCATCACTGGTTATAGAGGAAATAATCGTGAGCGCAAGTCGACGCTCTGAAGGTGTTATGTCGATCCCCATTAACGTCGCAGCCCTTACAGGTGATGAAATTGTGGAAAAACGCTTACACGGTTTGACTGAAATAGCGCGCTATGTGCCGGGTTTGACCGTGACAGATAATGGCCCGCGCGATGACTCGCCGAATATCCTGGTGCGGGGCTTAAATACTGATTCGCTGGGACCGGCCTTTGACGCAGACCTGGTAGCAACATATTTGGGTGATATCCCCCTCGAAATAGATTTAAAACCCCATGATATGGAGCGGGTGGAGGTATTGATTGGCCCCCAGGGCACATTGTACGGTGCCGCCACCATGGGAGGTGCCATTCGCTATATCCCAAATCGCGCTGATGCCAGCGCCTTTTCCCTGGATGTGAGGGGTTCCACAAGCTCCATGGCAAAAAGTAGCGGGCTCGGAACAGATATTGGCGTTACCATTAATATACCCCTTATTCCAGATACCCTGGCAGTGCGTGCCGTAGTAGATCAGCTTAATGACCAGGGCTTTATTGACTACAATTACGTGGTACGTGATCCAGGAGTATCGGATCCCAATCCCGCAACGGCGGACAGAGATGCAAATTTGCGTAGTAAGAAGGATGCCAACAGCGAAGATACCCTGTCGACACGTATTAACCTGCGTTTTACCCCTACAGAATGGCTGGATGCAAGCGTCTGGTACTATTTCCAGGATACCAAGACTGATGGCCATCAACTAAATGGTGTGGTGTCTTTTGACACCGGCAAATATGAAGCACCGTTTCGTTTTGAAGAACCTAATAATTATGAAAACGAGCTGATAAGTCTGGATGTAAAAGTCGATATGGGCTTTGCCGAAGCCACTATAATTTACGGTGAAACCACCTATGAAGAACTGGGACAGCGTGATCAGACTGATCTGTTACTGGATTTTGAATATGGTTATGAATTTATGCCGTCTTTTGCTGCATTCACGCGTGAAATTGTAAAAGAGGAAACCAAGACTTGGGAAGTGCGCCTGGTTTCCCAGTATGAAAGCCGCTTCAACTGGGTACTGGGGTTTTATGATAATAAATTTGAAAGTGAGTCCAGTAGCGAGGAATTTACGCCGGGATTTAGCCAGTTTGCAATAGATAATTTTGGTGGTCTTCAGCTACGACCTGATGAGCTGGAATATATCCAGCTGGATACCGAGAATGAAAAAGAACAGGCTTTCTATGGCGAAGTTTCCTTTGATATAACAGATAGCCTGACAATAACCGCAGGATACAGAGATTACGAATTTGACGTAGATACAGCAGGAGGCTTTGGTTTACCACTGTTTGATACAGTTTTTCTCGGGGCACCCCAGGATTTAATTGATGTGAATATCGGCGAAAATAAGGCCAAGGAATCTGGCGATCTATTTAAATTTAATGTTGCCTGGGATGCCAACGACGATACGCTTATTTACGTCACTTATTCTGAAGGATATCGTAATGGGGGTGTAAACTCCGTTCCTGAATGCACACCCGAGCAAATAGCCAGTGATACGCAACAGCTGTGTGCACTGGCGAACGAAGTTCTGATTCGCTCTGACACAATAGAAAATCTCGAGCTCGGTGTAAAAGCGACCTTCCTAGACGGCCAGCTGGCCGCCACTGCAGCAATCTACACCATTGACTGGAAGGATCTACAGGTTTCTGACACAACTGAAAAAGGGGGACTGCCCATCATTGCCAACGGATCTACTGCCCGATCCAGGGGACTGGAGCTGGGTGCCCACTGGCTGATAAATGGCAGCTGGGCAGCCTCTTTAACATACGCCTATACTGATGCCGAATTGACTGACGATGCACCTGGCATTGTAGGACCGTTAACCGCACCCGATGGCACACGTCTACCGGGATCGCCTAAACATGCTGGTTCTCTGGATATCACTTACACGACAATGGTGCTGGATGGCATAGATCTGGATGTGAATTATGGCTTAACCTACACCGGTAATATTTTCAATATACCGGGTGGCGATGAAGAAGCCAGTCTTGCCAGTCGTTTTGGTGAAAGCATCGATTCCTATACCTTGCATCATCTGTCTGCCACTTTCAGAAAAGATGCGTGGAGCGTACAGGCTTTTGTCGACAACTTGCTCGACAAATATTATGTCGCAGGCACAAGAAGCACACGCAGACTGATAGCGGAAAACAGAGGTTTGATCAACGATCGGCGAATACGTTCCTATAGCCAGTATGTCGGTACGCCCAGAAATATTGGCATTAGGGTGGGCTATTCTCTGTAGAGCTTAATTATCTGATGATGAATGGGATTTAAGACCCGGTACTTTTTCCTGGCAATAACTTTGGAGAAATTCGCGCGCGGTGCAAGTAGATAAACTGCATAAGCAAGCACAATCTGCCATAAGCCGCGGCGCCTATAAGCAGGGATATCAGTTGTGCCGCCAAATAATTGAGCAGCAAGCTGAATTTGCTGATGCCTGGTTCTTGATGTCAGTAGTAGCGTCGGCCCGGGGTGCGGTGCGTCAGGCACTGCAGTGGTCCCAAAAAGCCTGCCTGCTGGACAAAGGTAACGGCGAGTATCTGGCGCAGCAAGCCCAGTACCTGTGCATGTTAAAACGTGACAGTGAAGCAATTTTGATTGCCGATGCAGCGGCCGCCAGTGAAAATATCGGCGCTATACAACTTAATATACTGGGGGTTGTTTACAGCAAAGTTGGCGACCACGAGAAGGCCCTGGTAGCCCTAAACAAGGCAGCAGCCCTGCAACCCAAAAACCCGGAACTGCATTTTAACCTGGCTTCCACTCAGCAATTTCTCGGTCAACTGCAGCAATCTGAGCAGAACTACGAAAAAGCGATTACCCTAAAACCAGACTACTATAGAGCGCACTGGGCCTTATCTGAGCTGCTTAAAACCGGGTCGGATGGACGACATCTAACACGTCTACTACGCTTATTATCGGGCAACCAATTAAGACCCGAAGACGAATTATTTTTATGTCACGCTGTCGCGCGTGAATATGAACACAGGGATGATACATCCAAGGCCTTTGAATTCTTAAAACGTGGAAAATTGAAACGTGCCCAACAAATTAACTATAATTTTGAAAATGACCAAGCACTTTTTACCCACCTAACCCACAATATTAACCAACTCACTCTGGCTAACATTCGACCTTCCTCCCAGACCGAGGCACCTATATTTGTAGTGGGCATACCCAGATCCGGGACTACTTTAATGGAGCGAATACTGGATGCGCATAGTGAGGTTACTTCTCTGGGTGAGTTGCAGAACTTCGGTATGGCTGTTAAACAAGCCTCCCAAAGTAAGTCTCAGCAAATATTAGATATATCAGTAATTGATGCCTTCACTATGACTGACTTTGATAAGGTAGGTGCGCAATACCTGAGTAGCCTGGCGGCTTTTCGCCGTCCAGGTAGTCAAGTACATTTTGTCGATAAACTACCACTGAATTTTATGTATATAGGACATATTTTGTCGGCATTGCCAAAGGCCCGAATAATCTGCATGCGCCGAAATGCCCTGGATACCTGCTTAAGTAATTATCGGCAGTTATTTGCCTTGAATTTTTCCTACTACAACTACGCATACAGTTTGGAAGACACCGCTGATTATTATCTTCAATTTGATTTGCTCATGCAGCACTGGCACAAATTATTTGGTGAACGAATCCACCAAGTATCCTATGAAACCCTCGTTGAGACCCCTGAAGCCATCTCTCGCAAGGTTTTTAAGTATTGTGGATTAGCCTGGGAAGCAGACTGCCTGAATTTCCACCAAGGCAAGTCCGCGGTTTCTACTGCAAGCACAGCCCAGATACGTCAGCCTATTTATCGAAGCGCAGTAGATAGCTGGAAAAAATATGAACAGGAGCTGGCACCCATTATTGACAGGCTTCAAAGTTCCGCTTCCCCTCTCAGGGACTAAACCCGAAACCGTTAACCACGAGTATTCGGGTGTACCCAGTGCATCAATGGCGTAGACTAAAGAAGAAAATTTAAGTCGTATTTTCGTGATTTTATTCGCAAAATAAGAATGGGAGGCGAACGATGAAGTTAACCACGCTAGTAGATAATTTATGTTTTTCAGAGGGCCCCAGGTGGCATGATGGTCGCCTTTTCTATTCGGATTTTAATCGTCATGTGGTAGAAGCCGTTAGCTTAAGGCAAGGCACTGTTAATAAAGGTGCAAAGGTTGAAGTGATTGCAGAGGTTCCGAATCAACCTTCAGGCCTGGGCTGGTTGCCCGATGGGCGATTACTGATCGTTTCTATGATTGATCAAAAGATACTACGCCAAGAGCGCGATGGCCGTTTGGTGGTGCATGCTGATCTAAGCAGCATCGCCACTTACCACTGCAATGATATGGTGGTAGATGCTAAAGGCAGAGCCTATGTAGGTAACTTCGGGTTCAATATTGATGAAAAAGATGCCGAGCCACAAGCGGCAAATTTGGCCTTTGTGGATATAGACGGCTCGGTAAGCTGTGCCGCAGAAGATTTGATGTTTCCCAATGGTTCAGTGATCACACCGGATGGCAAAACCTTGATCATCGGTGAATCCTATGGTCGGCGGCTGTCGGCATTTGATATTAACGAAGCTGGTCAGCTTTCCAATCGTCGGGTTTGGGCCGATATAAAACCCCACTTACCTGACGGCATCTGCCTGGATGAAGCCGGGGGTATCTGGGTGGCAGACCCGGTGAAAAATTGTGTGATCCGGGTAGAGGAAGGTGGCCAGATTACCCAGACAATTAAAACGGGGCGACCTGCCTTCGCTTGTATGCTGGGTGGCGAAAACCGCAATCATTTATTTATCTGCACAGCCACGGGGTCAGGTCCTCAGGCTGAGATAAACCGGGATGGCCGAATCGAATATCTTACTGTAGATATTCCTGGCGCCGGGCTGCCCTAGGTAAATTATCCGAAACATGCGTAAAACCAATAATCGATTAGTCTACTCAACGGAAACCGGGGGCACCTGTCATACATGTGGTTTAAACTTGAAGAAATGCCGTTGTTCAAACACTGATCGTCTATCTAATACTCGTTCTGGCGCCAGCGCGAATAATCCTCAAAAAAAAGACGGATGGGTGCGATTGCGCCGGGAAACGAAAGGCCGCAAGGGCAAGGGAGTGACTTTAGTAGACGGCTTACCGCTAAACCCCAAAGAAATGGTGGCACTGGCTAAACGGCTGAAGCAGTTGTGCGGTGCAGGTGGTGCGTTAAAGGAAAACGTTATAGAAATTCAGGGCGACAACCGCGATGTCATAGAAGCCGAACTCAGGAAACAAGGTTATAAAGTCAAACGAGCCGGTGGCTAAGTCTGCCCGGCCATCTTCTTCGTTCGAACAGTAATTAACATAATGGCGGAAAGGTAATGGACCCCATCACTCAGGGTGTATTTGGCGCGAGCCTACCCCAATCTGTAGAAACACAACATCAGTATCAAAAAGCGGCCATTATCATTGGCTTGTTATCCGGTATGGCACCTGATCTCGATATCCTGATTCACTCATCAAGTGACCCACTACTTGCTCTGGAATTCCACCGTCATTTTACACATTCATTGGCATTTATTCCCTTCGGCGGATTAATCTGCGCCACGGTTTTTTATTTTCTGTTTAAAAAAAACATATCCTTCAAACGTGTCTATATGTACGCGGTACTCGGATTTGGCACACATGCCCTTCTCGATGGATGCACCTCCTATGGAACACGGTTGCTTTGGCCATTTTCCGATGCTCGCATTGCCTGGAATAACGTATCAGTAATCGACCCTTTGGTAACCTTGCCGATGCTTCTACTTATTTTCACCGGCTTCTATTTACGAAACAACAAATATGCCATGCTGGCAGTAATATACGGTATCAGTTATCTATTGTTAGGCGTTATACAGCGAGATCGTGCCGAGGAAATGGCTTCCCAACTTGCCATATCAAGAGGCCATATCCCCGAGCGAATGACTGCAAAACCCAGCTTCGGAAACCTGATACTGTGGAAAACAATTTATGAACACGACGGACGATATTATGTAGATGCTTACAAAATTGGTTTCCATAAGAAACTTATTCCAGGTACATCAATTGGAAAACTGGACATTGCAAGAGATTTACCCTGGCTGGATACACACAGGGAGAACCAACAAAGCATCGACCTTGAGCGTTTCCGCATATTCTCGGACGACTACCTGGCGGTTCTGCCCGGCCAAAGCAATTACATAATCGACATACGCTATTCGTTTTTACCCAACAGCATCGATCCACTGTGGGGAATTCGTATGAAGCCCAGCAGCCCTAATGAGCATGTGGATTTCGAAAGCTCTCGGACCTTGAGTCCTGAAGACAGAAAAACCTTTTTCGAGCTATTGATTAACTAACAGCCTGTCAAATTTTTACGAATAAATGCATGACTTCCGGTCAAGGGCGCACCTCCATAGGGGTACGGCTGCCAGTGCAAAAACACTATGTCATCAGCATTGCTCATGTCGCCATTGCCAGATGCACAGAAAGCCTCTATACAGATAAATGTAGTTCAGCAACAAAGACCAGCCCCTACTGGCATCGAACCAGATACCGAATAGCCTAACGATTTTCCAACAGCAGCATTCATTATACTACCCTCATGGACGTTCAAACCGGCAGCAAAATGTGAATCTCGGCTCAGCGCTTCCCGCCACCCCCTGTCAGCAAGTGACCGGATAAAGGGAAGTGTGACATTATTTAGCGCAAGACACGCGGTGCGAGGCACCGCACCGGGCATATTCGTGACACAATAATGAACAATGCCTTCTTCAATATAGGTGGGGTGATCATGCGTCGTCGGCCGACTGGTTTCAAAGCAACCACCCTGGTCGATAGAGATATCTACAACCGCAGAGCCATCTTGCATGTTTTGGAGCACCCGGCGCGAGACCAGTTTTGGTGCGGCACCACCTGGAACCAATACCGCACCGATCACCAAATCCGCAGACTCTACTTCCTCTCGAATAGAGCCCTCGTGTGCCATCACCGTTCTCAACGCGGGACCAAAGGTATTGTTCAACCATCTCAATCTAGGCACGGATTTATCGATAATCGTAACATTCGCTTGTAAGCCCAACGCCATACTCGCTGCATTGCTACCGGCAATTCCACCACCAATTATGACGACTTTTGCCGGCGCAACACCAGGAACACCACCTAACAGAATCCCTCTGCCACCCACAGCTTTTTGCAATGCGTAGGCACCCACTTGCACGGACATCCGACCAGCTACCTCACTCATCGGTGTCAACAAGGGCAATGTGCCATCTTCTGCTGTCACCGTTTCATAGGCTATCGCTGTTACACCGGACTTCATTAATGCATCTGCCTGGGGCTTATCGGCCGCCAGGTGTAAATAGGTGAACAAAACCTGCCCTCTACGTAACTGAGCACACTCTTGCAATTGAGGTTCTTTGACTTTGACAATAAGTTCAGCCTGCTCAAAAACCTGATTCGCATTCGCCAAAATATTAACCCCCAGGCAAGCGTAGTCTGCATCGGCAAATCCGACACCGGTACCCGCTCCAGACTCGACAATTACCTCATGCCCGCTGGCAACAAGTTCCGCAGCAGATTCTGGTATTAAGCCCACGCGATACTCTTCAATCTTAATTTCTTTTGGGACACCGATTCTCATGATGAAGACCTGTAATTCGCCGTGGATGTAGTATATAGGGCAATAACGGAAATTTTATTGCAAAGGTGCCATAATTTTCAGGTTTTACGCAATATAATTCAGTTAGTAGGACTATCCGAATCAGCCACTTTAGGACGAGTCCGCCGCGTCGAAAAAAGCGGACCCATCCTCACCTATGTCGAACTAATCGACCAGTGTTCTGCGGGATGTCCAGACAATGTTTTTGTTCAAATCACTCTGAGTAATCAACAACGTGAGCAACTGAAAACCTTTGAGGTAACCCGCATCGCAGCATAATCACTTAGAATGCCTGGTTTAAGTGTTTGGAGGAGACCGGAGTAATAAGAAACCGAAGGAGTAACTCAGAAAAAGGACCTGCCCAAAGCCTGAGCACCCGACCAATTTGGTAAACATGCCGCATAAAGCCCCTCTAAATGCTATCTTCACTGATAGAGCGATTCCAGATTACGGCTGTGCTATAAAAGCGCCACAAAATAATACCATTAGCGAGGCATACTGCAAGCAATGCCACCCACCCTGTATTTTTACTGACAACGATGTAAGCTCCAACCGCCATAAAACCAGCAACGATAGCAATCTCAGGGTAAAAATCTCTGTTGCGTGACGCTGCCCACTGTTGAAAATGGGTACTATTATCTGGCTCCTGCCTTGCACGACGCAAAGTAACATGGCTTGTCCATATCATGGCTGCGTAAACAACCCCGGTATAGATTAGCCAGTACCCCAATTTATTCGGATTGAGAGTTTCTATCATCATAAATTCCAATAAGCCAATCACAAACGGGACTACTGAGTCTCCAACTGCCGGAACCCAGCGAAAGCGCATGACGTTTCCTGCATACACTACCCAGATAAGTATGAAACCAGTCAGTGTAGCAATAACCTGTCCCCAGGCCAGCATGGCGAACCATGTCCATTCATACAAGTAATAGGCTTCGTGACGGTACCCCCACAACAACTCCAGTGCGAGGGCCTGCACAATGCTTAACAGCGTAAGCAGTACAGTAGGAAAATGTTCCTTAACGCGTTCTCGAATTATATGCATCTAATGAGCCCCAACGGCCATAACAGCATGTAATAGCCTTACCTAAGCCTACCGTGCATCCAAACGAATGAGTACAAAAGGCGGACGCTCCGCTGTGCCGTCCTTAATGGAGCGCCAATAATCATACTTACCGGCCAGCGCTTCGAAGGCTTCCTCAAACTCTGCATCATCAGTAATAAGCTGAGCTGATAATGGGTAAAGCTTGTTGCCAATCTTAGCAACGACTTGAGGGTTTTTTTCTATAATACCATTCCAATATTTACTGCCAGGAAACTCAGCTGCTTCACTATAGATTGATGGCACGAACAGCTTTTCACCCGTAGTAGCCGTCACAACTGTAACCGAGAATGGAATACCGTACCAAGGATGGGTTTCGAGAAATATTTCCTGGTGATCGTTACTGAAAGACCAATCGTTCACTTCAGTAGTCTCGATATCACCAGACAACCACATGCCCGGCGTTCTGTCAGCAGGCTCGCAGGCTGACAGAACCAACATAATTAAAATGGGGATAATGACTTTGTACATGCGAATTTCCTGAGAATTCAAGTGCCAATTATACTAGCATAGTTTTGTTTTCCCTGGCCCTAGTCGTATGCCCAAAGTCTTGCACAAACAACGTATTTATAAACGTACTTGTTAATACCCCTAACAAGGCGCTTTTCGTTCCAGCACCGGCGATCTTTTTTCAGGCAGCTGTGCATAGAGCTGCTCAATCAGCTCAAGTTTAATAGCCTGGCAGGCACTATCATGCCAAAGATTAACGAGCTGACCCGGATCTTCTTTGAGGTTGTAAAGTTCGCCCTCTGTACCCTCATATAGACTGCTCTTCTCGTAAGTGGTACATAGCCATCCAGATTTGTTATATATGGTTTTTAGGTGCAATGATACTGGGCCGTGTTCCGAGTCCCACTCTGTCAACACCGTTTCTCTATTTTGTTTTTCCGCCACTATCTCTGATTCTGGCAATGGCTGACCTTCAATCCAGGGAGGTGCCTCAACATCAGCGATCTGACAAAATGTCTTGGCCAAATCTACATGCCCAACAGGAAGCTTCACCTCGGCAGGCTCAAGATTCGCATTCGGTGCGGGACGCCAAATAAGGGGCACCCTCATCAGAGCATCGACATGGTAGGCACCTTTAAATAACAAACCATAGTCTCCCTGTAGTTCTCCATGATCAGTGGTAAAGATAATATCTGTATTGTCATCCCAGCCATTTTCTCTTAGCCAGGAAAATACCCTGCCACAGGCTTCATCTATCAGTTCGTTTTCAATATGAATCAAGGCGTTTATTTCGAGTATTTGCTCTTCGCTTAAATTTGCCGGTACAAATTCTCTGGGCGCTTCCAGATTTGTCCAGAGTTTCCCTTCATAATACCCCTTCCAATGTTTGGGCTTAGCTTCCAGAACAGCTTCTCTTTTGCTTTTGTCTCGAAAATATAATTCCGGCAGCTTGAGATCTCGCCAATTAACCCGGTGCATTTCCGACACTGGTGGATCCCAGGGATGATGGGGATCAGGGAAACTCATCCAGCAAAACCAGGGCTTGGATGCCGACTGGCTGGATAACCAGTCCAAGGTTCGATCTGCCACCCAGTCCGTATGATATATTTCCCGTGGTATGTCTGTAGGCCACACCTGAACCGCCTGAGTATCGCCCCTTCCCGCAGTATTTTGGCCCTTGGCCGTTGTCATTTGATAGCACTTGGCCTTTTCAGCTTTGTGATTCTTTTCCATCCAACGATCGTAGTGACTGTGTCCCTCGAAAAAATGGTTTGCAAGCTCCATGTGATCAAAACCGCGATGGGGGCCTGTACTATTCAGGGCCGCCATTCGATTTTCAAAAAAATCGTCAGGATCACCCAACCAGGGTTCAAAGTGCGCCTTACCCACAAGTGCCGTATTGTAGTCATGCTGTTTTAAAACATGAGCAACGGTTTGAGAATCTTCCGGCAAACACACGCCATTCATCCATACCCCATGGGTAGCAACATGTTGACCAGTAATCATGGTAGCGCGGGCAGGCATACAAACGACGTTTTGATTATGAGCACGCCGATAATTGATACCTGAGTTGCTTAACTTGTTGATATGCGGTGTTCTTGCCACACGACCACCGTTGCAACCAATAGCGTCATAGCGCATTTGATCAGTGGTAATAAACAGAATATTTCTTTTCATATAGAGCCTGTACCCGCCTATTTGTGACTAGTTTAGTGCTTTTTCTGTAATGCATCCAGAATACCCCTGCCTTGCCAAATATCTATTGAGTCCATTCGCTAAGCCGCAATGCGCCGCGAACGGGCTACCAAAATTGAAAAACCGAAATGTTGACAACACTCGACAGGGGCGGCTTCTTTCCACCCTTTGAAATTACAGTTAAGTTATCAAAATCATGTAACTCACGACGGGACTGGCTATCCAGTTTCACATTAATTTAATCGGCTTCACGAGGACCCAGAGCATTAAACAAGTTGCGTGGCCAGTCATAGCATCGCTATTAACGGTCAAAAACCACCTAGCAGCTTGCTCAGTGGAATAGTTTGAATAACTGTTTTCGAGACTCCTATCTTCCTGGTGGCGTAACTTCAGTTGCTTCGTAAAATGTAACTGCCATGTTTTTTGGAGGATTTTTTGCCATCGCGGTTTGGAAGACTGCCATGTGCGGTGTCTTGAAATGCGCAGTGAGTGCATCCATCGACTCCCAATTTTCAGTAATTCTCAATTTATTTGGATCATTTAGTTCAATCGAAAAGGTGTAATCATTGCAGCCAGCCTC
>JAHRWB010000099.1 GCA_019090385.1 Pseudomonadales bacterium
CCGCTCAGGGCTGGTTTATAAGATCCGCTCAGGGCTGTTTTATAAGATCCGCTCAGGGCTGGTTTATAAGATCCGCTCAGGGCTGTTTTATAAGATCCGCTCAGGGCTGTACTGTTCGAGTAATTTCTGCAGTGGTGGCCAGACGTTTTCAAGCAGCAGGGTTTGTGCCTGGTTGGTTGGATGCACGCCATCTGCCTGCATCAGAGCGGGTTGGTTGCCGATGCCTTCCAGGAAAAATGGTATGTGGCTGATGTCATGGGTTTGGGCTAACGACTGATATATGTTGTAAAAGGCGTTGGTATATCTTGCGCCATAGTTTGGTGGAATACGCATGCCTAAAACGAGTACGCGGGTGTTTGTATTCAGTGCTATCTTGATCATGCGGCTCATGTTTTGATGAATGCTGTCAATTGGGTAGCCACGTAATCCATCGTTGCCCCCTAACTCCAGAATGACGATATTGGGAGAATGGGCGTTAAGCAGCTGTTCAAGCCGTGCCAGACCGCCAGCGGTAGTTTCACCACTGATGCTGGCGTTCACAACGCGGTGGGTATTTCCCAGCTTCTCCAGCCTGCTTGCCAGCAACGCAACCCAGCCCTGCTCGCGTTGAATCCCGTAAGCAGCACTGATACTGTCACCCAGTACCAGTATTGTGTCTGCTTGCAATGGGGGTGCAATGTTAGTCTGAACGGCCAACAATATACAAAAGAGAGCGAGTTTCATGTCAAGTCCTGAGCAAGTTGCGGTATGTGCGATTGCTGTTTCAAAAGTTGTTTCGACTATTGAGGGTGATTTATCTATCTTGGATGCGGTTTCACTGGAAATCAATGCGGGTGAATCGGTGGCAATAGTGGGCGAGTCTGGCTCTGGGAAAACAACCTTGCTGGGAATTCTCGCTGGCTTGGATATACCCAGTAGCGGGCAGGTGTGGTTTGAAGGTAATGACATAACTGCCATGAATGAAGAGCAGCGTGCCCAGGTGCGTGCGGCTTCGGTGGGTTTCGTGTTTCAGTCATTCCAGCTGTTAGATAGCTTAAATGCGCTTGAAAATGTCATGCTGCCGGGGGAGTTGAGAGGCGATGGTGCTGTGCGCAAAGAGGCCACAGCCATACTCAAAAGAGTGGGGCTCGGCAATCGTATAACGCACTATCCGCGCCAGTTGTCTGGTGGAGAACAGCAACGGGTGGCACTGGCACGGGCTTTTGCTTCCAAACCCAGTGTGCTTTTTGCGGATGAGCCCACGGGTAATCTGGACACACGCACCGGCGAAGACATAATTGATTTGCTGTTCGAAATGAACCGGGAGTTCAATACCACATTGATATTGGTTACCCATGATAAAAAACTGGCGGATCGATGTGATCGGAGCCTGGTCCTTTCCGCCGGTTCTTTAGTGTTTGAGTCGAGAGATGTTGAACCTGGAAGTGGTGGTTCGATAAACTCGGTGGAACAGACAGGCTTATGAAGCCGACATTGCTATTAAGCTTGTTATGGAGAGATTGGCGAAGCGGGGAGTTAAGCTTACTGTTGTCTGCGCTTGTAGTGGCGGTAACCACGGTTGTGACAATTTCATTATTTGTTGATCGACTTCAAAGTGCATTGATTGCGGAATCCAGCACGGTTCTTGGTGCTGATCGATTAATAAGTGGCAGTGTTCCTATACCAGGAAGTTTTACCCGGGCGGCGAGTGATTATGGCTTGCTGCAATCTAACACAATATCGTTCAGCTCGATGGTCTTTGCGGGAAATTTAAATCAACTGGTTGCGGTAAAAGCGGTACAGAAAAACTACCCCTTGCGTGGTTCAATTCATACTTCGCAGCAGGCCTTTGGCCCGGTTAATATTCAGACGTCCGGACCTGAACGTGGTGAGGTCTGGATGGATTCGCGTTTGTTTCCCGCGTTGGCTATACGGCCGGGTGATTCTGTTGCCGTAGGTGAAGCCGAGTTTGTTGCCCAGAGGGCCATTATTCAGGAACCTGGCCGTGGCACCAGTTTTATGGACCTTGCGCCGCGCCTGTTAATGCACATAGATGACATAGATAAAACCCGTGTTGTACAGCCTGGCAGCCGCATTTCTTATACTGTGCTACTGAGGGGTTCTGAAGAAAATTTGCAGAAATTGCATACGCAGTTATCAGCTGAATTGAACACTCGGTTTCGCTGGCGCAGCGTGCGCGATTCAGCTCCTTCAATTCGCTCGTCTTTGGATAGAGCGGAAAATTTCCTTCTACTTGGTGGCTTGTTGTCTGTGCTGTTGGCGGGCGTGGCGGTTGCTCTGAGTGCTAGGCGTTACGCTTTTCGTCATTTTGACCATGTTGCCATATTGAAGACATTGGGTGCGACGCCAGGACAAATCCAAAAGGGCTTTATAGCTTTGCTGGTGGTGCTGGGGACAATAGCAACAGTGTTGGGGCTGCTGGGTGGGGGATTGCTGCATTTTGTCATGTTGTTTGCGCTGCAGTCCTATTTGCCCGGCGACCTACCTGCACCGGGCTTTGGCCCCTTTGTTCTTGGGGTGGTAACGGGATTTATTTGTTTATTTTCTTTTGCACTACCACCTCTGTTTGATTTAAAGGAAATCTCCCCCATGCGGGTAATTCGGCGTGACCTGGATGTATCCCAGCGTTCGAAAATATTGAGTTATGGCTGTGCTACGGTTGGCAGTCTGACTTTGCTGGTCTGGTACAGTGGCAGTTTGAAACTGACTTTATATACCTTGGTGGGTTTTGCTTCAGTGATGATTGTATTTGGAGGGTTGTCACTATTGCTTTTGAGAACGAGTCATGTTGTTGGAACTCGAGCATCCAGTTTTGTTCGCCTGGCCTTGGCTAATTTGCAGCGTCACTACAAGGGCACTGTGGTCCAAATTCTTACTTTTAGTATCGCGATAATGATGCTGCTTATTTTGATACTACTCAGAACCGCATTGATTGAAGAATGGCGCTCTCAGGTGCCTGAAAATGCACCGGATCATTTTGTGATGAATATTTCGACTCACGATGTAACAGCTGTACAACAGTTGCTGGAAAAAAATACCTATTACAAAGGGCAATTGTTTCCCATGACTCGCGGTAGGGTAGTCCGCGTAAATGATATTAGTGCAACACAATGGGAAAATTTGAGTGCAGGTGATGGGGCGGGTGTTCCACCTCTGCGTGGTGAAAGAAATCTCAGCTGGACCCACGAGTTGCCGCTTAATAATCAGGTTGTCGCCGGGCAGTGGTGGGCGAATGATGAGCCAAAACACTATGTGTCGGTAGAAGAATCCTATGCACTTGCGGCTGGTTTATCCCTTGGGGACAGGCTGCAAGTGGATATAGGGGGGATATTCGTCAGCGCTGTTATTCGCAATATTCGTAAAGTTAATTGGGAGAGTATGCAGCCAAATTTCTTTATTCTGTTTTCCCCCTCTACGGTGACAGAGATATCTGCTACCTATATGACCAGCTTTCACCTGGGTAAACGAGGCAAGCAGTTTTTGAACGAGCTACTTAACCAGTATCCCACGGTATCGGTGCTGGAAATTGATCGGGTTATTGAGCAGATACAAAGCATTATTAGTCGGGTAAGTCAGGCTATAGAGTTGATATTGGTTTTGGTACTCGCTTCGGGGTCGATGGTTCTCATTGCCAGCATTCAGGCCGGTAGCGATGAACGTTTGAGAGAACATGCGCTGCTAAGGGCTCTGGGAGGGAGCAAAGGGCTAATTCGTGGTGCCCTCTTGGTGGAGTTTATGGTGTTGGGTTTTAGTGCGGGATTTATAGCAACGGTTGGTGCCGAGTTGAGTGTGGCAGTATTGCAATCGCAGGTATTTAGATTGGACAGTCAGTTGCATCCCTGGATATGGCTGATAGGCCCGCTTATGGGATTGATCACAGTGACAATGGTGGGAATGTTTGGTACTCGGCATTTGGTAGCAACACCACCTATAACGGTATTGCGCAATCTGTGAGTAAGCTAATTCAGTGTCGATAGAAGGGCGAGCTGGCGCCAAATTTTTGGCAAGGCTGAATTCATTTTACTTATTCAAGCATTTAACTGGCCGATCGCCTAGTGTCTACTAGATTTAATGAAAGTAGCAAAATTAATTGAACGATAGTGCATTTTTCAGAAAAATATTTCCATTTCAGACTATCAAATAGCTACGTTAGTCGCTTTATACCCTTTAGCTGCCTGCTTCTGTTGCTGGCCGCTTGGTATTGGTTTGCCGTAGGTCCCATGTTGGATGCAGAAATCCAACAGCAGGACCGGATACAGCTGGTACAACTGAGTAAAAAGGTGCCTATGGCCGTTCCAGCGGATAAAAAACAGGCGCGACAGTTTATTGTGGCTGTGCAAGGGCTGATGCCGTTCTTGCGCAGGCTGGACTCGGCACAATTCTCTACCCTGGAGTTTCAGATACACCGCTTGGAAATTGGCCTTAATGGTGGTTCGTATCGGCCTGATTTTTATTTCGAAGCATTGCGGTCCTATCGGGATGTTGTTTCAGAAATCGTGGCTTTGGCCGCGCATGAATTATCGGCGAGTAAATCGCCTGCGACATACTTTTTACTGTTACTGGGGTTATTGCTACCGGCCCTCTTTCCTTGGTCAGTGAAGGGTTGGACTTCCCGGATTTCTGACGCCGGGGTCAAGAGTTTGGGGGCAATGCCCGTCCAAGCTATTGAGCCTTATTCTCCTGAAATTAGCCAACTTCTCCTCTGGCAGTCCAGGCACGATGGGCTGACGAAGTTACCGAACCAACTACATTTTTTGGAAATTGTAGGCACTGAAACAGACAGAATGAAAGGGGTAAAAAATGCAGTTGGTAGTGCTGATAAGAACGTAGAACAGTGTGCGGTATTCAATATTGATCTCGACCGCTTCAGGCGGATTAACGATTCTCTCGGTCATAATATCGGTAACAAGGTTCTTTCTGAAGTAGCTCACCGAATTACGATGTGCGTATCTGAAAATGATTCTGTTTCTCGTTTAAACGGAAACGAATTTGCCGTATTGATTCGTGATTATCACTCGCTATCGGAAATCGAGAAAGTTGCACAGAATATTTCTGAAAGAGTAAAACAGGTGTTTGAAACGGATGGCTGCGAAACATTTCTTACCACCAGCATTGGCATAACTTTAATACCCAGAGACAGCCTGGAGCCGTTTGAAATAATGCGAAATGCTGAAGTTGCCCGAGCCAGCGCACAAGACCAAGGGGGTAACAATATTTGTTTTTATACCGCGGAATTGAGCTTGCTGCAAAAACGCCGTATTGAAATAGAAGCTGAGTTGAGAAAGGCGCTTAGAGACGGTCAACTGGAGCTGTATTTCCAACCTATTGTTGATTACATGAGCGGCAGAGTACTTTCTGCAGAGTCATTGCTCAGGTGGAAGCACCCGCAGTGGGGAATGGTATCTCCCGCTGAGTTTATTCCTGTTGCGGAACAGTCAGGGCTTATATTGGAAATTGGAACTTGGGTGATTGGACAAGCTATCGCTCAAATGGAAGATTGGTTAGTGAAATTCTCTGGACGCACAGCGGATCCGGATGAGGCCGGAAATTATTTTGATGAGTTCCGTCTTACCGTCAATATTAGTGGTCGCCAACTTCAAAATATAGGTGACCGAGAAGCGCTGGCTACTATTCTGGAGCACGGACCCTCAGAGCATATCGCCATTGAGGTCACTGAGAGTGTGATGGTTGGAGATAATTCGGTTATTACTGACTTTTTTGCACGTATTCAGAAGAGCGGTGTATATGTCTATCTTGACGATTTTGGTACCGGTTTTAGTTCATTGAGCTACCTTAAGGAATATGATTTTAATTGTCTAAAAATCGATAAATCCTTTATCGATAAAATCGAAACCAGCAATAAAGATCTTGCCCTGGTTGCTTGTATAGTATCTATGGGTAAAATTTTGGGAATGAAAGTCGTTGCAGAAGGGGTTGAGAGCAAAGGGCAGCTGGATCTATTGAGTCAGGTAGGATGTAACCTGATACAAGGTTATTATTTTGCCAAGCCAATGCCAGCAAAGGCATTTCTAAAATACCTGGAGACGGTGAAACTTCCCAAGAAGGGAGATCGGCAGTTGATCGAAACTGCTGACCCAGGTGATTAAACTACATTTAAATAGAGCTTTTGGCCTAAAGGGCTCTTTTGGTTAGAATGGTTATCTTTTACAAAAGATAGCGCCGTGATTAAGAAAGAAAGAGACAAGCTGCAAAAAAAGCTGCGTAGACTGGTTGGACAAGCGGTGTCTGACTATGGGCTGATACAAAATAATGATCGGATTATGGTGTGTTTATCCGGTGGAAAAGATTCCTATACGATGCTGGACATCTTGCTGAGCCTGCAAAGAAATGCACCCGTAAAATTTGAGTTGGTAGCGGTAAATCTGGATCAGAAACAGCCAGATTTTCCCGAGCACATTTTGCCCGAGTATCTGGAGAAGCTTGGTATAGAGCATCATATTATTGAAGAAGATACTTATAGTATTGTGCAGTCGGTTACCCCGGAAAATAAAACTTTTTGTCCTGTTTGTTCGCGCTTGCGGCGGGGAATCTTATATAACTTTGCCAGCAAGATCGGTGCGACAAAAATAGCGCTTGGACATCATTCGGATGATGTAGTGGAAACGCTGTTTTTAAATATGTTCTTTGGGGGACGGATGAAAGCCATGCCAGCCAAATTGAAAAGTGATGATGGTGCCCATATTGTAATTCGCCCCCTGTATTATGTGCGCGAGGCGATGATTACCAAATGGTCTGAGGTACAGGAGTACCCCATAATTCCATGTAATTTGTGTGGCTCTCAGGAGAATATGCAAAGGCAAATCATCAAGCAGATGCTGCAAAAGTGGGATAAAGATTTTCCTGGTCGCGTCGAAAGTATCGCGCGATCTATAAGAAATGTATCGCCGTCACATCTGGGGGACCATGATTTGTTCGATTATCTGAATCTGCGTACTGATGAAAGCCTGATCCCGCTTGTTCAGTGTTGATGGCTCGGTAATGGCCGGTTGACGGTGGGTGATTAGTTTTTATCTTGTCCCAGGTCTTCAGCTCTAAATGTGATTTCTTCCGATGCCAGACTTTCTGCGGATTCGAGGACTTCATTGAGTGCTAGTTCGAAGCTTTGAACCAGACCGGGCAAACTGCGCATTGTGCGTTTAATAAGAGCAAGTTCAAGCGCTTTGGACGACTCTTTCAGGTGGTCGGCAGCAAAGCTTCCTGCGACGCCGTGTAGATTGTGGGCCAAACGCTCAGCCGCATCGTAGTCTTTTATCTGGATATCTGCCCGGATTTTGTGTGCTGCATCGCTGTAGTAGGTTCCAAAATCATGCATGAGTTTTAACATTAATTTCACGTTATTATTGTGGTTGTGAATAGCTCTGCCTACATCTATACCTGCAACGCGCCGGGGCAAATGATCTGATAGTTGTCGGGCAGATTTCCGGATTTCATGGTCTCTGTCGGTTTCAGGCCGGGCTTGAAAATCGCTACCAATTTTGTCAGTGTGCTCAGGTGTTTCTGCCATATGATTGTCTGATTGTAGTGCATCACCGGATCTCCGTGAATGTTCTTCGGGGGACTCAGCTAGATCATGTTGTTCTCGAATGCGTTCCATAAGCAAATCAAAATCGATGGGTTTGGTGATGTAGTCGTTACAGCCGGCATCAATGGCTGCTATGCGGCGCTCACTCAGAGCATCAGCGGAAACTGCAAATATAGGCACTGTTTTTCCAGCCTTGCGTATTGCTCTGGTTGCGCTTAAGCCGTCCATAATGGGCATGTGTATATCCATTAGCACCACGTCGTAGTTGCCGGCTAGACATTTGTCCAAAGCCTCCTGGCCGGTTGCGGCAATGTCTACTAAGGCGCCAGCTCGCCCAAGAAACTCAATAGCAAGCTGTTGATTTATAGGATTGTCTTCTGCCAAAAGAACAGGCATATCTTGCAGCAGGCTGGTATTGACTTGCCGAGGTGGTTTCTTTGCAATGGTAGCAGGGTTTTCGGGTTTTTGTTGTTTGCCAAAGTGATGGAAAAGCAGGGTAAATCCAAAGCAGCTACCTTCACCTGGGGAGGATATAACCGATATTTCACCACCCATTAGCCCCACTAATTGTTTGCAAATTGCCAGACCCAGTCCGGTGCCACCATAGGTTCGGGTTGTTGATGTTTCTGCTTGTTCAAATGAATCGAAAAGGCGTAATTGCTCCTTTTCACTGATACCTATGCCAGTATCAATTACTTTGAACCCCATAAGAATACTGTCAGCCATATTGTGGCTAATTGACACTTCCACATTGATAGACCCGTCGTTGGTAAACTTCAGCGCATTACTCACAAGGTTGACTAACACTTGACGGACCCGAAGAGGATCCCCGAGTAGGGTGCCTTCCTTGGGGTAATCAGGGTGCTCTGAGTATTGGTCATCAATACTAAATGACAAACCTTTGCGGCGTATGTCTATTCTGAATAAACGTTCTATATCACTTAGCGTATCTCTAAGATTGAATGCGATTTGCTCAATGTGTAGCTTGCCGGCCTCAATTTTGGAGAAGTCCAATACATCATTTACGATGGTTAGTAGCGATTCTGCAGAATTTCTAATAGCGGTAACATATTCATATTGCTTCCGTTCAAGACTTGAATCCAGTGTTAGCTTTGAGAAGCCAATAATTGCATTCATAGGGGTTCGGACTTCATGACTCATATTTGCCAGAAATTCACTCTTGGCTTCTGAGGCAGCCAGGGCTATCTGTGAATTTTTTTCCGCCTCATCGCGAGCGACTCTGGCGGTTATATCTACAACAGATCCATCTATGAATTCACCAATATCAGGGTCGTTGGTTATGCGTGCATTCAGAGACATCCAAAATGTTGTACCGTCCTGAGTAATACCCTCGGCTTCAAAGGCGGTGGCGCTACCATGTTCGTCAAGCAGAGACATAAACGATTGCGCACGCTCTTTTTGCAGGAAAACGCGCTCGAGTAGATCCCTGTAGTCATCTTTAAATTGGGAGCTGGAAGTAAATCCGAATAAATGTGCGAGGGTTGGATTAGCGCGAATCAGTTGCCCGTCGCTTGTCATGCGAAATAAACCTTCGTTAGCATTGTCGTAAAGCGCTCGGTACTCATCTCTAGCTGATTGCAGATTGGAATACAGCCGGGCATTTTCAATAGATATTGCGGCCTGGGATGCAAGCAGGCTGAGTACTTCAACTCGTTGGGAAGTGAATACACTGGTAAGCCATTTATGCTCTACATACAAAACACCCAGCAGTTCATTCCGGCTTAAAATAGGTATACACAGAATAGATAGCGGTTGCTTTTCTTTTATGTAGGGGTCCTGAGTGAATACGTCTTCCTGTATAGCATTGCCTAGCGCGAGTACTTGTTTGGTTCGGGCCACAAACTGAATGACGCTTTGTGGAACGTCCTTCGAATCATCCATTAATACTGGAGGAGATATTCGTTGTGTAATGCGATCGTCTGCAGTCGCTATGGCTTCAACCTGCAATTTTTCATCGGTGATTAGTAACATGCAGGCTTTTTGTGCGCCAGCGTGCTCCAGGGCCAGACGTAGTAGCTTGGTTAACACACGATCCAATACAATTTCACCGGAAATAGTTTGCGCCGCACGTAAAACCGTTGTTGTGTCGAGTATTCTCTGACCCAATTCCTGGCTTTCATAGGTGCCACTGACACTGGTGAAATCACGAACAGTCAGATCTACTAAATCTCCCACGCTCCAGGAACCGGTTTCTGTACGAGATTGGCGTTGATCAGCAATAAGTGAGTGGAATTCTTTTTCCATTTGATTGACTTTGGCCAGTGCACCCCAGCGTAGGTAAGCCTGGTAGGCATTGCGGACAAACAGGCGTGCAAAATCAGAACGAGAGGCATGCTCACACTGCCGGGCTGCCAGCTCATATGACAGGGCTTCATCGTTGGCCAGGCCTAATGCGCGCGAACTTTTTGCAGCAGATTCGTAGTGCTCCAGAGCCAGGGTGCTATCACCCGCTCGCCAGGCAAGTTCTGCTTCGAGTATAGTCAGCTTGGGGGTTGCAAAACTGACACCCTGGGCTTCCCAGAATTTCAGTTTTTTTATGGCTTTGCTGGCTTCTTGTATGTAGTTCTTCGAAGCTGTTTTTATTTCAATAAGAGCTGCACAGAAGGTATGGCATACAACCAGGGGGCTGCCTACCAATACGTCTATGAACTTTTGAGATTCACTTAGGGTCCGTTTTGCACCGAGAAAATCATTAAATATAATTGCATAATAAACTCGTAGCACAAAAATGTGTGCAAAAGCTGCTTTATCTTCGGGATTATTTACTCGTACCGAATGTAACTGATTAGAAAGGTTCTGCCCTTCTTCATCTTGTCCAAGCAGACTGGTGACAGTTTGATGCATATAAAACACAATATTCAGTGCTGTTATATGACCAAGTTCTTGGACTTCTGCAATGCGAGATACCATTTCACGATTGAGCGATCCTAATTCCATGCCTCGTAGGAGCGCGTTAGTAGAGTAAAATGCAAAAGCGGTCAGTGCAAATTCGTAATCCTGTAAATCTATGCTTTTACGCATATTTTGGGTTAACCCGACCAGGGTTGTATCAAGGCCAGATTTCCAATGGTCTACCAGTCCACCGAGGACTATATTGGCGCGTGTGGAAAATTTGTCTTCTGGAAGCTGGTCAAGAAGCACTCGGGCATTCTCTGTCAATATATCTGCATCGGTAAACTTCCCGTGACTCATTTCTTTTGCAGCCAGGCAGGCGTATACAAAAGCGCATTCAGAAGACATTCCATGTATGCGAGACAGACGGATGACATCAATGCCCAGGTTAGAAATTTTTGGTTCTCCTGCATGATAACCAGAGTGAATCAGGTAGCAGATAATTCTGAATGTCTGTTTCAAATGTGCATCCAGAAGTATTTCGGGGTTGGCAGATACTGGGCGTAGTTCTATTCTTTTCCGGAAAGGAATACGTATCTGGTTTGCAGGTTTAAAGTTGAGTATCTTCAGGCAAGCATAGCCTTCTGCATGTGCGTTGCCAATTTGGTTGCGTGCGATATATGAACGTAATTTTATTTCTCTCAGTGAAATTACGTCGGCTATATGCTTAGTTGCGGCGGTATTCGAGGGAAGCAAGTGTTCCAGCTGTTCAAAATCACCACAGAGAAAAGCGGCCTCGCAGGCGTTTAGTATGAGTTCCCTGCATATTTGTTTGCCACTGTTTATCTCTTCCTGGGAATAGAGTGCCAAGCCGGCTTTACAGTATTTGTATGCACGTTGGAAGGCATTTCTGCGTTTGGCTGCAAACGCCGCGATTAAGTTGTAGTGGGCTATTTGGTCCCGACGTTCATTATGATATTCAAAGGGATTGCAGGCAATATTGTAGTGGTCGGCGATACTGAAAACAGTTTCTTCGTCATGGTGCTTAATGGCGATGAGATTGTCTGCTATTGCCAGGTGGATTTCTTGTTTGCGATCACTCTCAAGTTTTGAATAGGTTAGGGCACGCACTCGAGGGTGGGAAAATTGATATTGCAGTTCCGTATCCGACGTTTCTCCCACAGTGGCGAGCAGGCCCTGGGATACTGCTTGTCTTAAATGACGTGTGGTAGTTGCAACATCTGTTTGCATTAATTCGCTTAGCGCCACCAGCGGGAAACGCTCACCGAGACAAGAACCAATAAACATCGCATTGAGCGATTCTTCTGGCAGTTCCGAAAATTGTAGTTCGATACGAGCCCGCGAATTGTCGGTAAAATAGTGCTCTCTAATCGCTTGTAAATGCCAGGACCAGGTATTTAACGTCGTATCGAAATAAATGGAATCCTGGTCGTAAAGCTCGAACAGTAAATCTAGAATATGTTGTGGTACGCCATCGGTTTTAACATGTATTTCACTGGCGAGCTCTCTGACTCGCGCTTCGGAGTGCATAAACATATCTGAAAGCATTGATCGAACATCTGATTTTTCTAACAAGGATAATGGAATATCTACCACACGGTTGTGATGGGTTTGCTCCGTAAATTCTGCGGGATCGCTGGACTCAGTGCAGAGTATCGTTAGCATATGGCGGCATTGAGCGGTGGTTGCCAGCAGATCATCCAGCTGGTTTTTTTCGAGGTAGTCAGCATGGTTTAGTATGACAACAATTGGTGTTGGGCTAAAAATTTGCATTAATGCCCGCAGTATATCTATTGCACTGCTGTGCGTTGGATGCGTATTGTCGATTTGAGAGACATCCAGAAAATACTCCAACTCCGGTACGAGGGATAAAAATCTCGCCTGTCGGGATTGAGGTATTCGACTGAGCTTTGTCAATATTTCCCGGGTTTGGTCCTCGGGCAGTGTTAGTGCTCTTCTGAATAGTGCCCGGATCAAAGATTGTATGATGGCCTGGTCCCCGCCCAGTGAATCATCAAGGGGGCTAGCGCAGCAGTATAATCCGTGCCGTTCAGTAACATTTGCACAAATTGCATCGGTTAGTCGTGCTTTACCCATACCCTGGGCGCCATAGATATGCGCCATGATGGTATTGCCTTTTTTAGCGCTATCCAGCAAATCATTTATGATATCTAACTGCTTTACTCTGCCATATAAGCGTTTAGGCAAACTTAGTTGCCCGCGTTCATCGTCGCGTGCCAGGGGAAAGTTACGCGTTTCTGAGTGCTGTTCCCATAGCGTTCTACCGGATTCTATATCGGTATAAGCGGAATGGGCGCTCTGGTAGCGCTGCTCGGGTTGTTTGGAGAGCAATTTGTCAATTATTTCTGACAACCACAATGGCGTGTTTTTATTTATTTCCTGCAGGGTTGGCGGTGTTCGGGCAATTTGAAAATGGATGAGCTCAAGTGGATCAGAACTATTGAATGGAGGGGAGCCGCTGAACAGCTCAAATAGCGTAGCGCCCAAGGAGTACAAGTCGGTCCGGTAATCAACTACTCTGTTAACACGCCCAGTTTGTTCAGGAGAAATATAGGGCAAGGTACCTGTGAGGTTATTGGCTGATGTTGATTCAGGATATTCGCGCAGAGAAAATGTAGCCAGGCCGAAATCTATGAGTTTTAGCGTGTTAGTCTCTACGCTATAGATAATGTTGGACGGGTTGATATCACGATGGATAATACCTTCGTCATGAATTGATTGTATTGCGAGGCACAGTTCTGTTGCGATGGTTAGTTTGTCATCAAAGCTCAAACGGCCCGAGGTAACCAGTTCTTTTAACGAGGTAGCCCGGATATCCTCAAAAACTAACTGAAAAGAACCTTCGATCAGGTGAAGCACCCGCGCGATATAGGGGCTGGTGATCGATTTGTTTATTGTATATTCATGGTGATAGCGGGGTATTGAGCTGGGGTTTACCGCCGCTGATTTAATGGTCTTGAGAATGACATTTTGATCGTGCCAGATGGCACGCTCAATTAGGGTTGTTTCACTTTCGTAAACGCATTCTTGAACAACCGCTTCCCCAGTGTTCATTCACTGCTACTCATCGTTAGGTGCTCGTTAGAATGGAATACGCAGCAATATATCAGTGAATTTCCGGTGTGAACAGGTAGCCTGTTCCATGAATGGTAGCAATAATCTGGGCAGAAGCTGCGCGCTCACCCAATTTCTTGCGGAGTTGGCCAACCAGTACGTCAATATAACGATCGTCAGGAAACCATTCTCGGTTGCGGATTCTAAGCATGAGCTGGTCTCTGTTCATGACTTCGCCCGCTTTTTCCATAAATGCCAATAACAGCTGATATTCTCCAGCAGAGAGTTGCTCCACTGTGCCATCATGGGAAGTGAGTTCCCGCTTGTTTAGGTCTAGTGTCCAATCATCAAATTTTCGGATATGATTCTTTTTGCGCTGACTTTGCTCTATGTGTACACGGCGAATGAGGTTTTTTGACCTGCTCAATAATTCTCGTGGGTCAAAGGGTTTGGTGACGTAATCGTCTGCACCGCTTTCCAGACCCAGGATTCGGTCGATTTGTTCCTGTTTGCTAGTGACAAGAATGATACCGATATCAGAAGTGGCTCTGATTTCTCGGGTTAGTGTAAGACCGTCCTTGCCAGGTAACCTGATGTCCAGTAATACCAGAGAAATTTCGGAGGATTCAATCGTAGATATGACTTCGTCCCCTGATCCAAGGGCAGTTACCCGGAAGCCCTCTTCTTCGAAATACGAAACTAGTTGTTCCCGCGTAATGGGCTCGTCTTCAACTACGAGAATATGTTCTTGATCTGCCATAAGTTCCCTATCCTGGTGGAACGTATAAAATGCGTCGCGGCATACAAATAGCCTGACACCTGTGTTGACATCGCGGTACTCACTAATTGATATAACCGCAAGCCATAATGGTAACTTTCACCTTGGCAAACCGGGTATCAACTTTATCCGGTATCCACTGGTAATAAGAAACACAGCCTATTATCGTGTAAATGAATCTGTATGCTACCTATATTCACCACTATATGCTGGGGTTGGGCGGCATATCACGATATTTATGAGAGGGAGTAGGATTTTGGGAGTGATTTGCATAATGCCGCAGCAACTTAGCGCTGAGGCATTGATTGGTGTCATTGATGAATTTATTCATCGTGAAGGCACGGAATACGGGCATCAAAGCTACACCCTGGAGGAAAAACGCCAGGCTGTTATGGCTTTATTATCCGATGGTAGTGTGGTTATTAGTTATGACTCCCTGAGTGAAAGCACCTCTATCGTAAATGCTGAAGAATTAGAGTAAGACTCCGTTTCTATTGAAGCAGAAAACTAAACCAGAACTAAATCAGAACTAAACCAGAAAGCGGGGACAGGGCGAACCTGCCTGGATTGTTACGACCCATATATTGAGCCTCCCGATAGTAGTTCCTCCCATATACACCTTTGTATTTAGTAATGCCTTTCCATCTACTAGGGCTGTCATGCATAGGTCCGTAATGAAAACCTGCCTAAAATTTGACGGTTTCAATGTTTTGCGCGTAATACATGGATTTTCCCGTCGTAAAAATGACTTTTTTGTCTTCCTTTAGTTGCTTTGTGCACTAAGTCACAGGTTTTTTCGCCAATGTTTTGACGATGTAGATCAAGTTCACAGAATCCTGGGCGTGCTTCCCTAAGCTACTCCGGTGTGGAAAATTCGGTCTGGAAATTGATTTCCGTCGGAAAAAACCTTGATTAGGAAAGGGATTACGAATTGATTTCATCAATTAGGCACGGTGCATCAACAGTTACAGTGACAGGCGCAATTTTATTGCTATGCGCCTGGTGTACACAGTTTGCGAGTGCAGTGGGAACAGTGGCGGGTGAGGATATTAATAATTTAGCCCAGGCGGATTATCAAATTGGTGGTGTGGCCCAGGGTACGGTAAATAGTAACACCTTGCAGCTGTTTGTAGATGAGTTACTTGATGTGGTGGTGGTCAATGATAATGGCGCCCAGGTGGCCGTTACCAGTCCCAGCGCTACTGCAGAACTGCAGTATACAGTGACCAATACAGGTAATGGCTCCGAGGCCTTTCGTCTCATTGTTGATAATGCGGTTGCAGGTGATGCCTTTGATCCGGGTTTGGTACAAATTTATCTGGAGAGTAACGCAACTCCCGGTCTGCAAACCGGTGGCGGTGGCGATACGATATATATAACGGGAACTAACGACCCACTGCTGGCGGCGGACTCTGCCATTATAGTTTATGTAGTGGATAGCATTCCCGCAGCATTGAATCAGAATGATCAGGGTTTTGTAGAACTTAGAGCCGTCTCTTCCACACTCATAGCGCAAAGTGGTACCGATGATCCAAACAATGCCGCCTTTCCCGCAGTTGGCACCCAGTATGTGGGAGCGGGTGACCAAGATGTAAATGGCGGCGGTAATGTAAATGCCGTAGTGGGTACCAGCCATAATCTGGCATTGCTGTTGATTCGTGCCCGTGGTGTTTTTGAAGTGAGTGCAGCACTCGTTACGCTGGTCAAAAATGCTGTTTCTATTACTGATCCCTTTGGAGGCGCTACGCTTGTACCGGGTTCAATTGTTGAATATCAAATTGTTGCCAGTGTTGGTGGAGCAGGTACTGCCCAGGGTCTGATTATTTCTGACGTACTGCCTGGTGAACTTGAATATATACCCGCATCGCTGGGGACAAATGTAGCGTTGCCTGCCGGTGAGAATATCGATGATGATCTTGTGCCTGCCGGTGTTGACAATACAGGTTATGTCGCTGGAACCACAACGGTGAGTGTGGCGCTGGGAGATATTCCTGGTGGTGCGGGTAATGTTGAAATTACCTTTCAAGCCACTGTGAAATAAAAATTTAAACCACTACTCGGATAGTAGTTATGGAGAACTGCATGTTAAACCGGATTATAAATAGCGCTAAAGTTGCTCAAATTGTGTGTCAGGGCTTTCTAGGAGTTGTTTTGATGGCCGTCGCATTTCAGGCCGCAGCCGATGTGTCGCTGAACACAACGGTTCAGAAAGTTGAATCTTACCTTGCGGAAGACGGACTGCGTAAAACGCGCTTGGTTCCGGCTTTGGAGATCATCCCCGGCGACGAGCTTAAGTATATTGTGGAATACACCAACATCGGGAATACGGCTGTGGATAAAGGCTCAGTGGTAATCACCGATCCGATTCCAGCAGACACAATTTATCTGTCAGGTACGGCTTTTGGCTCTGGTACTGAAATCAGCTTTTCTGCCGATGGTGGTAAAGCCTTTTCGTCCGAACGAAATTTGCAGGTAGAACGTAATGGTGAAGTAGTAATTGCCAGACCGGCTGATTACACAACCATTCGGTGGGAATTTGGGCCAGTGCTTGAACCGGGCCAAAAAGGCTACGTGTCATTTAACGTGGTATTGAAATAGAAATATCAAGAAATCGAAGTTAGCTTAAAAGGAAGATAGCAATGATGTACTTCAACGGAAAAGGTCGTCTGGCGATGGCCTTTGTGTTCCTGTTCGGAACAGGCGGTGTGCTGGCGGCTGGTACTACAGCAGGCACGGACGTCACTAACTCTGTCACCCTGGATTACCAGGTGAATAGTATTGATCAGACGCAATTAACTACCTCAGTATCGTTTGAAGTGGACAGGGCACTGTCTGTAGTAGTTTCAACGGCTGATGCCGATGTGGTTAATGTTGCACCCGGCGAGACCAACGTCCTGTTGAGTTTTGATGTGACGAATACCAGTAACGATGATATGGATTTGTTACTGGGCGTAGTTGATCAAAATGCAACTGCAGTAGCGGGTTTTACCAATGCAGGGCCAGGTGTGTTTGATGGAACCAGCGTAAAGCTGGTACTAGACGTTAATGCCAATGGTGTTTACGACGTAGTTGGAGATACCGATCTCGTCGTAGCGGCTAATCACTATAGTTTGCCCAGTGGGGATACTGTTCCTGATACGCCGGTCCGAATATTTTTGGTAGCTGATGTTCCATTAACTGCAGTAAATGCAGACCAGGCAACTTACAGTTTGGTAGCCGCGGTGGCTAATGGTGTGAACGTTATTCAAGGTGATACCAATGGTCATATTACTCTGGGCGGTGTGGCTACCGATGTGGTAGATGATATTACCCTGGTTCAGGATATTTTTGCAGATAATGTACTCACCAGTGCTGAGGATGGTAGCTATAACTTTGTCACAAGTACGGCATCAGCGGTACAAGATATTGTATCTAATGGCCAACACTCTGATAGCGCCGCATTTGTTGTTTCCAGTGCCGCACTAACTATCGAAAAGGTTGTGCAGGTTATTTGGGATCCGATTAACGGTTACCATTTTGCGGGTGACAATGATGACACCCCCAGTACTAATAACCCGAAGGCGATTCCAGGCTCGATTTTAATGTATGTTGTTGGTGTGCAAAACGGCGCGGGCGCAAATGCTGCGACCGATGTGCAGATAATGGATGATTTGTCCGAAGATCTGGTGGAAGGCATTGGTACTACGACGGAAATACCCGCCGCCATTCTCAAGCCGGACAATGTAACCTTTGCGGGGCTGGGTCTTATTGATGTGCCAAATGCAGCGGATGCCAGTCAGTTGACCATCCGTGATTGTGCTGGCGTGGTTATTACCGCACCATTTATTGTTGGCGATCCTGAAGTATCAAGAAATATAGGTACCTGTACTGCAGGACAGACCGGAATAATTGTTTATTTCGTAACGGTTAAATAGGCAGGCTTGTCTATTAATTAGTCGTGATGCCAGGGAAGGTGTGTTACATGATGAAAGCGGCGCGCATGATACGGAAGTGTCATGCGCGTTTCGCATCTATGTTATTGGCCGAGAGTCAAAATGTCAGATTGTGGCGCTGTCGACAGGGTTTTCCCCTGCTTGCAACTGTTTTTAGTTTGCTTTTATGCACATTTTCCTGGGCTATTCCAGCCAACTATCCCATAGTTAATACTGCGACATCTGCCTATCAAGTCGCAGGTAAAGGCTATTCGTCTAGCGCCAGTGCCACCATTGTCACAGATAATAATGCGGGTAATAGTGCACCCAGCAAAATCGAGCTAAATGGACTGACCGTTGAAGAGAATTCACCGGGTGCCATTATTTCCCCCATCCTGGTAGAGGACCTGGATGTGGCGGATGTACATACATTTGCTTTATCTGATTCTCGTTTTCAAGTCGTATCTGGAAATTTAAAGCTGCGTGATGGGGAATTTCTGGATTTTGAAAGTGAGCCGGTTGTAGTGATTACCATTATTGCAACTGATCCAAGCGGTGAAACAGTTTCCACGATAGTGGAGATTACCGTGCTCAATGTAAATGAATCTCCGGAAGATATTATATTATCCAATCATAGTGTGGATGCGGACACACCCGGGGCGGTTGTTGGTGATCTGACAATTGTCGATCCCGATGTGGGAGATACCTTTACTTACGCCATCGACGATGTACGGTTTGTTATCGTGGAAGGACAGTTGCTGGTTAGTCCAGATGAATTTCTGCCAGCGGGGCCCTCGTTATCAATAGAAATTACAGTCACAGATGCTGGGGGACTTTTTTATCTGGAGATATTTACCCTGGAAGTTACACAAAAATTTAAGCCTTCTGAGATTAGATTCTCAGCACTTTTGGATGGTGGGTTCGGCTTAAACGGTGAGGGAAATGATCTAGCTGCTATAGATATAGCTGCTAGTCAGTGTCGGCTGGGCACAGCTCAGCCAGCGATGTATATCGAGAGTCCAGTACCGCGTAAAAGTACAAGTAGTGTAATTGCCGTGCCAGGCTTGCATCAACTGGTTGATACATCCGTTTTCAAATCTGGTGATACTGCTTTTTTCAAATTGATAGATGACAGTGCAAATTTAAGTTCGGTGGATATCGACTTGGTCGTCGCGGATATTATATCCAGTACAGGTGATCAGGAATCTATTCAGTTTTTCGAAACTGACATGGATTCCGGAGTGTTTGCCGGATATATACAAACGCAAGCGATCGCGCTTATGCCCAACGACTGCGTTCTTTCGGTTGCAGAGAGCTCCGAAATTTCAATCAGATATACCGATGCACTTGATTCTACTGATATAAGCACAGCAGAGGCCTTGGTGGACCCTGTGTCAGTCGTATTTGATTCAGGTTCTGGTCGCAGGATCAATGGGGTGCGTATTACCATTGTTGATGTCTCGACTTCTCAACCGGCTGATGTAGCCGGCGACGATTCTGTTTCTGCATATCCCGCGAGTCTGTTGTCGGGTGGTTCGCTTGTCGATAGCGCGGGCGTAAATTATAGTTTTTCAGATGGTGCATATCGATTCCCCTTTTTGAAATCTGGTCAATATAAATTTGAAGTAGAGACGCCAAATCGATTTGCATTTCCGAGTCAGCAGCCCGATGCAGTATTGCAGAATCTGGTTGGCGGGCCCTACAATTTGTCCTTATCTTCTCGTGGTGGAGAGTTTGTGCTGGCAGCGTCTGGTACACCTAACATCGATATTCCATTGGACTTATTACCGGTTATCGCTAGCGATAGCTCGCTCGAGTTGTTTGTCTATGCAGGGTCCTTGGGAGCAGAAACACAAAACGTTTATGTAGAAGAAACCCTGTGTCGTAGTGGTGAGCAATATCTGGAACAATCAGCGCCGATCACGGCGGCGGGTTTACTTCAGTTACCGGCGACGCTGGCGCTGGTCCCTGCAACGCACGTAACCCGGGGAGAAGCAGTATTTATTCGCTTGAAGGACAGTGACCAGGATTTGGATGCTTATGCGCCAGACCAGGTATTAATAGAAGTGCGTGTTTCTGATAGTGGTGAAACGGAACAATTACTTTTGTCGGAAACAGGCGACAGTACGGGTGAATTTACCGGTTTTATCCAATCTGAACTATCCGTTGGCAGCATGTTGGACTGTAAGTTGGGTGCCGCTGCTGGAGCTGTCTTTGATGTGAGCTATCAGGATGCACAGGATAATACTGACAGTACGGTTGTTTCAGGCAGGTTGGATCGTGCATTTACTGTTTTTGATAGTCATAGCGGTCAGGCTTTGAGTGGGGTAAGCATTACCTTGGTAGATGTCACGACAGGTCAGCCAGCCTTAATACTGAGCGATGACGGCATATCCGCGTACCCGGCAACGGTAGTGAGTGGTCAGAGCGTAGTTGACTCTGCCGGTAGGCAGTTTGATTTTATGCCCGGAGAATTTCGTTACCCTGCTTTGGCTGAAGGGGATTACCGGTTGGAACTGGTGGCACCACCAAGTTACACCTATCCATCGGTATTGAGTGATGAAGAGATAAATCTCAGTCCCGCGCGAGAATTTACGCTGACACCTGCCTCTCGGGGTAATGATTTCAAAGTACTTGCAGGTGAATTGCTTGCATTTGACTTACCTCTTGATCCCTTTAGCACTGAAGTTTTTGTGACTAAAATTTCTTCGCAGCAGATCGTATCAGTTGGGGACTTCGTGCAGTATTCTGTGAGCGTAGAAAATCCACACGCTACGGGCAGCATAAGCAATTTGACACTTCGAGATATATTGCCTCCGGGTTTTCGTCTGGTGGAAGATTCCAGCTACTATACGGGCGCAGGTCTTGGCATAGAGCAAATTGAGCCATTTATTTCTGATGATGGGCGGACTTTATCCTATCAAATATCTCAGCTTGCTCCGGCCAGTAAATTTACCCTTAAGTATGTCGCACATGTTACTGCTGGTGCGCAAATGGGTACTGCGGTGAATAGTGCGTCCCTGTCTGGTACAGGCGTTGGAACATCTAATATTGCGACTGCCAGTGTCAGAGTTGGTGAGGATCTGTTTCAAAGTAAAGCAACTATTGTAGGACGGGTAACGAATGGTGGCTGTGGAGCGGATGCGGTGGGATTTTCCCAAGCACGGATATTCTTGGAAGATGGTAGTTACGTAGTGAGTGACAGTGAAGGGAACTTCCATTTTGAAGGTGTTGAGCCGGGTACGCATGTTGTACAGCTCGATGTGGCCAGTTTACCAGAATCCCACCAGATTATTTCATGCAGTGATAGTACAGCTTTCGCGGGCACAGATTTTTCGAAGTTCGTTGATGTCGCAGCAGGTAGTCTTTGGCGAGCAGATTTTTACCTTGGTAAAAAACCGCCTTTGCTGGAACATATACGCAGCCGCCTGTTCAGTGAAGTTATTAACGAAGGAACTGGCCAGGGTCTGCTCAATTTACGGTATATCCTTTCCATCGGTGATATAGCACTAAAAAACATAAAGTCCGTTATTTTGCTGCCTGAGAAACTGGCCTTCGTACCTGGTTCGGCCATATTGAATGATGTTGCCATGGACGACCCTGCGGGTTTTGAATCCAACGCGCTGACTTTCCGTATGCAAGACAGTAGTGCACCGCAAATTCTGGAGTTGAGTTTTCAGGTGGTGGCCAGGGCTCCTGCTCGAGATGTCGAGCTGAAAGCCGTCACTTTATTTGAAACCAGTGAACAGCCGCTGAAAACTCCAGTACTGAAAAATACAGTGACGCTGTTAGAGCGCAGGCCTCAGACCGCTGCGCATGCTGCAGAATATGGATACAAAACGGCTATGCACATTCATCGCCCTGAAGGAGCTACTTCGGTCAGTGCTTCTATAAACCAAACAACTTCTGGCACAGGTATTCCAGAGAGGGTAGATTCAGACCTGAGAATAGCAAATTTGAAGTCCACTGACGCGCCGGAATCTATGGCTAGATCGAGGAATGTAGCAAATACATCGCCTTTAAATACCTTGGTCAGTGATTTTGGTGTTGTGGAAGTTTTGGCAGACCGAAAACTAAAAGTAGGCTCCCGGATTACCATGCCGCTATTGGATGAGGAGATAGTGCCGAGTTTTGATATTAACTGGCTTGTTCTGCAAAATTCACAGCCTGAAATAGTTTGGCCCATCTTGGGTTCCAATCCGCGTATTCCTACTACAGATGTTTATGTGAAGCATGATATTACTGAACGTATACGGGTTTTTATTGAGGGTGTAGAAGTAAGCCCACTATCATTTGAGGGTGTGAATGTTGTGCCTGCCGGCACAAAGGCTATCAGTCGATGGAGAAATATTCCCTTGGTTAATGGTGATAATCATGTTGAGGTTCAGATTGACAATGGAAGTGGCGAGCCCTTGTTATTGAGTCAGAATGTACACTTTTCTGGTTCGCCTATTCGTGCAGAATTTGTACCGGAGCTATCCCAACTGGATGCTGATGGGCTAACCCCGGCCGTGATTGCAGTACGATTTTTCGATCGGGATGGTTACCCCGTGCGTCCCGGTCTTACCGGTAGTTTCACCATAGAAGCACCTTTCAAGGTATATAACGAAGCATTATTACAATCTCAAATAGACCCCAGTTTGGTTCAGCAGGTGGTTGAAAAGTATCTGGTTGTTCGTGATGGGACGGCGTATATACAGCTTGAACCAAGCACGCAAACCGGTGAGGTCAAACTGCGTTTTGAATTTGGAGATAATCGTTTTGATGAAGTGAGCGCACGCC
>JAHRWB010000100.1 GCA_019090385.1 Pseudomonadales bacterium
AGAGTGGATTGAGCGCTTTGCTTACAGAAAAGCGGATCATATAGTCCCGGTTACACGGTCCTTTAAGCAGCATATTCTTAAGCGTGGTGGAACGGCTGGGCAAATTACGATTATTCGCAATGGTGTAGATTTCTCATTTTTTCTGCATCAGCCAAGGGATATGGCGTATGCAGAGTCACTGGGAATAGCAAATAAATTTGTGGCTTCTTACGTAGGCACGCATGGCTTAGCCCATGGTTTAGATACTTTGCTTGATGCGGCTGAACTGTTAAAAGGGCGCGAGGACATAGTCCTGTTAATGGCCGGGGATGGGGCTGAGCGTGCTCGGCTTAAGCAGCAGATTGATGCAAGGGGATTGAGTAATATTCTAATGCTGGGCCAGCTTCCAAAAAGTGATATGCCTCGCTTATGGTCTTGTTCTGATGCAAGTCTGGTATTACTCAAAAAGCAGGATCTTTTTTTAACGGTGCTGCCATCTAAAATATTTGAGAGCATGGCTATGAAAAAGCCCATCATTTTGGGTGTTAGGGGAGAGAGTCAGGAATTAATTGAAGAAGCTGGGTCAGGCTTATGTATAGAACCTGAAAATGCATCGGAGCTGGCTGATGCGATAATCAAACTGGCGGATTCAAAAGCACTGTGCCAGGAGCTTGGGGAAAGAGGGTTTAAGTATGTACAAACAAATTTTAATCGGAACCATCTTGCTGACACCTATGTTCAGCTTATGTACGAGTTGGTGCATAGTCGATAAATGAAAACCTTTAACGCAGCAAAATCCGTCCCCCAATTATCCCTGCTGAGAATGGCATTGTTGTCCCTGAGCTTGGCACTGGGAGTGTTTGTAACATTCGATTCCCTGGTGGTAATGGTTGGGTATTGGCAGCGCGAAGAATACAGCCACAGTTACCTGTTACCCCTGCTAGCCTTGGGCTTGTTTGCACAAAAAATGCCCAGGCTACCAGATCAGCAGCCCCAACTTGCCTGGTTAGGGTTACTGCTGCTTTTATTTTCACTGGCAATCATTCTCGCAGGCAATCTAAGTGCTTTGTATATCATTGTGCAATACGGCTTTATTCTGTTACTGCTTGCTTTGGGCCTATCTGTGCTGGGTGTACGTGGTGCATTGATTTTATGGGCAGGTTTTGTGCTCCTGCTTTTTATGGTGCCCTTGCCTAATTTCCTCTATAACAATCTGAGCCAGTCTTTACAGCTATGGTCCTCTTCTATGGGTGTGTTCGTTATTCGCCTGATGGATATCAGTGTATACCTGGAAGGCAACGTAATTGATTTAGGTACCTATCAATTACAAGTGGTAGAAGCCTGTAGTGGCTTACGCTATTTGTTTCCGCTCTTAAGTTTTGGTTTTTTGCTTGCGTACTTATACCAGGGTGCCTGGTGGCAACGTTTGATTGTGATATTAAGTACAGCACCTATAACGGTGCTGATGAACAGTTTTCGTATTGGTGTAATCGGAATATTGGTAGAGCACTGGGGCATTGGCATGGCTGATGGCTTTTTGCATTATTTTGAAGGTTGGGTGATTTTCATCAGTTGTATTGGCTTATTGATGCTGGAAATATTTTTGTTGAATCGGCTTTTCGGTGCCGGTGGGCCGGTGCTGGATCGCTTTGACTTGTCTTTTCCGGAGTGGTCGTCCCTTAAGTTGCCGCCAGTTACTGGCTGGGCACAGTTGATGCCGCTGATGGCATGTGTGTTGGCCATTGTTGTGTTCGGTGGCTTAACTGCAAATATTGAAAACCGCGCGGAGCTGCAGCCAGAGCGAACCCGGTTTACGCGTTTTCCGCTTTTTCATGAAAACTGGCTGGGCCGGGAAGGGCGTATTGATTCAGCGGTGCTGCAGTCATTAAAACTAACAGACCATCTTATTGCAGACTATACGAGCCCGGATTACAGCTTACCTGTCAATTTGTATGTCGCTTACTACGGCTCCCAGCGTAAAGGTGCTTCAGTGCATTCGCCCCGCTCTTGTATTCCCGGTGATGGTTGGGTCATTGCCGATTTGTCACAAAAAACTTTGCCAACTATAAAAGAGGGTAGTGGGGTAAGTAGTCTGCAGGTGAACCGTGTGCTTATTCAAAAAGGTGAGGTGGGTCAGCTGGTTTATTATTGGTTTGACATGCGCGGCAGAAACCTCACCAATGAGTACCTGGTTAAATGGTATTTGTTTTGGGATTCATTGGTTAAAAATCGCTCTGATGGTGCCTTGGTTCGCCTGGTAGTGCCCCTGCCGGATGGTACAGATATTGAAAATGCCGAGGCTGAGTTGCAGGAATTTATTTATGATTTTTATCCACGCTTTCGGGACTTTATTCCAGGTTAGTGCTGTTTTGGAAGGATATTGAGCCATTGTTTGTTGCCGCCGGTGCAGAGGTTATTGAAGGTAGTGGTTCGCGCGTCAGATTTGTTAAATCCGACATTATTGCTACTTTTCACAGACCGCACCCTAAAAAAGAGGCAAATCCTTACCAGGTGAAAGATGCCCGTGTATTTTTAATTCAAATGGGAGTCGCGCCATGAGTAGCGTAATAACATATAAAGGGTACGCTGCCAGAATTGAATTCAGCGCAGAAGATGATTGCTTTGTTGGCCATGTTGCGGGCATTCAAGATGTTGTTGGTTTTCACGCTGAATCAGTCTCTGAATTAAAACAAGCGTTCCAGGAGTCAGTGGATGACTACTTAAAAACTTGTGAGGCTATTAATAAAATCCCGCAAAAGCCTTATTCTGGAAAATTGATGCTGCGTATCCCTCCAGAAATTCATGCAGCAGTTGCAACCGCTGCTCAGCTAAGTGGTAAAAGCATAAATCAGTGGGCCACTGAAGCCTTGGGTCGTGAAGCGCACCACTAAATTAGTATGCGTAACTCGAAACGGCAAACTCGGGGTGGTGATTATTTCCGATCAGAAATATACCCAGTTGAAATTGCGCCTATTCCGAACAGCAATCACCAAGGGCGATGAAAGCTCAGATGTTGAATACTTTTCAATGTATCCTATTAAAATGAATTTCGCCTTCACCTAATAATTTAAAACAACAAACAAACTTAACGGTGCCACCAGCAGCCACAGCAGTACACCATGCACCAGCACCCGGCCGCGCAGTAATCCCAATGTGGTTCTGGTGATTTCAGAGCCAATGCAATACAGGGCAAATACCAACAGCATTTTGCTGAGCATGGATGCCGTACTAATCACTATTTCTGGTAAAGTTACAAAAGAGCCGATGCAGGCTGTTCCTATAAAAAGTGCTATAAATAATGGGAACTCCACACGGGTGTCTTTTTTGTGTTGTAACACGCTGAATACCAGTAACAGAGGGATGAGCAATAAGGTGCGCCCCAGTTTAACTGTTGTGGCAATTTTGGCTGCTTCATTTCCATAAATGCTCGCAGTGGCAACTACCGAGGAAGTATCGTGGATAGCCAGGGCCACCCACACACCAAATTGTTCCTGGCTCATGGCAAAGTATTTACCAATATGAGGGAAAGTAAATAGGGCAATGGCGTTCAATAAAAAAATGAGTGTCAGCACTACACCGGTTTGTTCCGCCCGGGCTTTGATGATAGGGGACAGACTGGCGATGGTGGTGCCACCGCAAATAGCTGTCCCGGAGGAGATTAATTGGCTACATTTTTTGTCGCTGAATAATACCGTACCCATTGCCAGCCCGGCGGCTAAAGTAAACAGGACGTAGCCAGTAACAACCAAACTGTACTCGGCGCTGATTTTAAAGAGCTCAGCGGCATTTAATTTAAGGCCTAGCAACACAATGGCTACTTGCAGGGAAATTTGCCCCCAATTTTCTGGCAGCGGAGGTGCCTGGCGGTTGAGTATCAGGGTGACTGTCGCAGCTGCCAATAGCGCAACGGCAGGGTTGCCCAGATAAAGCATGAGAGCCAGTAATAGGAGTTCCGGGATTCTGGTTTTTAGACTGAGTGGTCGCATAAATTTACAGCTAGTTCGCTCAAGTTTTGAAGAATTTAAACCCTTTGCTTTGTGTTATTCTTACCATAAATAATGCTTATTAGATAAAAATGCAATACGGGAAATGCTGAATGACTCAAAATACCAGGCCCGAGGTGCATGATCAGCGTATCTGATAAACTCTGTGTCGCTGCGATAGTGGTGAACTATAATGGTGGGCAGCATATAGGGCGATGTCTAATAAGCCTCGCCGCCCAGTCTCGTCAGCCAGACCTTGTAATAGTGGTTGATAATAATAGTCAGGATGGTTCGCAGGATCGGATGTGCACGCAGTTTCCCCAGCATACCTATATTAAAAATTCGACTAACCTGGGTTTTGCTGAGGGTAATAATCAGGCTTTGGAAGTTTGTTGTGCGCAGGGTATGGATTATGTTGCGCTGCTTAATCCGGATGCCTTTCCAGAGCCCGGTTGGTTGGGTGAACTGCTTGATCTTGCGCAAAGCGATCCTGCGTTGGGCTCGGTGGCATCTCGCATGATGTCTGATCAGCATACAGGTATTGTTGATGGCTTGGGGGATAGCTACCATATGTTTGGCGTGCCAGGGCGGCGCGGCCATGGTAGCTTGTTTGGTGAGCAGTGGATGGTGGATACGGAAGTCTTTGGTGCGTGTGCGGGGGCAGCGCTTTATCGTATGGATGCACTAAATAAGGTGGGTTACTTTGATGCAGGTTTTTTCTGTTACCTGGAGGATGTTGATCTGGCCTATCGCCTGCAGCTCGCTGGTTTTAAGAGCATGTATAGTGCCAGGGCGGTGGTAACGCATATAGGCTCTGCAATCACCGGTTATCGCAGTGATTTTAGTGTTTATTATGGCCAGCGGAACATAATTTGGGCCTTTATCAAGAATACCCCTGGGCCGCTATTGGTGCTTTTGCTACCTGGCCATATACTGGTTAACCTGTACGCATTGGGTCTGGGTATATATCGTGGTCAATTTTCTGTGGTGCTTCGTGCAAAATGGGATGCGCTGAAAGGCTTGAAGGGTCTTTGGGCTAAACGCGGTGCAGTGCAGCAAACTCGTACACGTTCTATAGTGCAAATTTGGCGAATCTTGGGAAAATCACTCTTTTCAAGATATTAGTGTAAATGTTTAGGTGCAAAGTTTTGTTTGAGTTTTTAACAATGATATTGAGCTTTTAACCATGATTGTCTCGATTGGTCTGGTGACCTACCGAACAGATATTCCTGAGCTTGGGCGTACCGTAGATAACCTGCTCGATGCGTTGGAAGTCGCGCGTGATAAGCATGGGGTAGATGCCAGAATTGTTATTGTGGTAAACGATAACCAGCCCGAATTTATTGCGAAAATAGAGCAATTTGTCAGTGAACTCATACCCCGATTGCCTGATAGCGTGCAGGTAAGTGTCATAAAAGGCCATGGGAATGTTGGTTATGGCAGTGCTCAGAACCGCGCTATTTTAAGTGGAGATTCGGAATATCACCTGGTATTAAATCCGGATGTCAGCTTTAGTCAAAATGTGATATCGGATTGTATTTCCTATATGAAATCTCACCCGGATACAGTGATGAGTGTTCCTCAGGGTTATGACCATACAGACCAATACGCGTATCTTTCAAAACGCCCACCTTCTATATTGGTGTTGCTGGTAAGAGGTTTGTCATTAAGGTGGCTGAACCGCGTTTTTAGAAGTCAATTGTCCCGCTATACCTATAGTGAAACGCTGCCGTCGATTTCTCCGGTTCCCGTTACACTTGCCAGTGGTTGTTTTATGTTTTGTAAAACCGGAATCCTGCACAAAATAAAAGGCTTTGATGAAAAGTACTTTTTATATTTTGAAGATTTTGATCTATCCATGCGTATTCTCAAATACGGGAAAATAGTTGAACTGCCAGATGTTCGAATAAGGCATTATGGGGGGCCTGCCACGCGCAAAGATGCCCGGCGATTGTGGTATTTTTTCTGCTCAGGGGTGCGCTTTTTTAATACTTATGGGTGGCGCTCACATAAAAGATTTTCCGACCCGGTATTAGAAACCGAAGAGATAGGGGATTCGCATCCCACTTTATTAAAATAATGCCCGATAAACTGTAAATGGATCAAAATGAGTAAAATACTGCCCGTTATATTAGCCGGGGGCTCTGGTACCCGGCTTTGGCCACTGTCGCGTGAGCTTTCTCCCAAGCAGTTTCTTAAGCTGTATGGGAAGCACTCAATGATGCAGCATACGCTTAAGCGTTTAGCCTCCCTGGAATTAGAGCCGGCCTATATTGTTTGTAATGAAGAGCACCGATTTTTGGTGGCGGAGCAGTTCAGGGAACTGAATGCAAGCTGGGGCGCCTTGATTTTAGAGCCCGCCGGGCGAAATACCGCGCCGGCCATTGCCCTGGCCGCATTACATGCGCTGGAAAAGGGCCAGGACCCGGTCATGCTGGTTTTACCTGCGGATCATTATATTGAGAACAATAGTGGCTTTTGTGCCCAGGTCGCCAAGGGTGTCGAACTGGTTCAAAATGATGCCTTAATGACCTTTGGTATTGTGCCTGAGTATGCTGAAACCGGTTATGGTTATATAAAGAAGGGTCCATCTTTGGCGGAAGGTGGCTCGAAGGATAAAACTTCGGCCATATCCGGCACAACTACATCAAACATAAGTACATCAGATGCAACTCGGGTAGATAAATTTGTAGAAAAACCCGATCAGCAATTGGCGCAAAGCTATTTGGATTCCGGCGATTATCTTTGGAACAGCGGTATTTTTCTGTTTAAGGCCTCGGCCTATATTGCAGAACTTAAAGCGTTGCGTCCGGATATTTACAAAAAATGCAAAGAAGCCGTATCCGCTGGCCAACTGGATATGGATTTTTATCGCCCGGGTGAGAGTTTTCTATCCTGTCCTGCCGAGTCCATAGACTTTGCCGTGATGGAACATACCGAGCGCGCGATCATGTTGCCTTTGGATGTGGGCTGGAATGATCTGGGGTCCTGGCGGGCACTCTGGGATATTTCTAAGCAAAACCCGCAGAAGAATGTCGAAATAGGCGATGTAATTAGTAAAAATTGCGAAAATACAATGGTTTATGCTCAAAGCAGGCTGGTTGCTACTTTGGGTTTAAATGATCTCGTGGTTGTGGAAACACCTGATGCAATCCTGGTCGCAAATAAGTCTGAAGTGCAAAATGTCAAAGAGATTGTAGACGAGATAAAAAGTAGTGAGCGCACCGAGCACGCTACGCATACCCGGGTATACCGCCCCTGGGGAAGTTATGAAACGGTAGAGCTGGGTCAGCGATATCAGGTAAAACGTATTACCGTGAGCCCGGGCTCCACATTGTCTTTGCAGATGCATCATCACCGTGCGGAGCATTGGATAGTGGTGCGTGGAACCGCCCAGGTGGAGTGTGACGAGCGCACATTTCGTTTGAGTGAAAACGAATCAACCTATATTCCTTTAGGCTCAAAGCACCGCTTGAGCAATCCTGGAAAAATGGAACTGGATTTGATAGAAGTGCAGGTGGGCTCCTATCTGGGAGAGGATGATATTGTTCGCTATGAAGATAAATATGGTCGCGGGTAGTTGTCGTATTTTCTCTTGTGCTGTTTTTTTTATTACCTCGTCGCTGGTTATTCAATTATCAAACGGCCTGACAATGGCCTGGTGTTAAGTTAATGGCCCAGGCTATTTTGGTTTTAGGTATGCACCGCTCTGGTACGTCTGCGGTTACTCGAATATGTAATCAGCTAGGTGCTGAACTGGGTGGCGCGATTATTGAGGCGGCACCAGATAATCCCAAAGGGTTTTGGGAAAACCGCGATATGGTAGCGTTACACGATCAAATATTGCGTGCCATTAATCACCCCTGGGATAGTGTTAGACCGCTTGCGGACAAGTGGTGGTTGGATACTGATTTAGCCTGGGCCCGCGAAGCGCTGCGTGATCTGATAGGTGAGCACTTTTCCAATACAGAGCTGTGGGTCGTTAAAGATCCGCGCCTTTGCCTATTGTTACCCATGTGGCAGCTTGTTTTAAAAGAGCTAAACATTGAAAGCAAATGTCTAATTGTTAATCGGCATCCATCGGATGTCGCGCATTCCCTGGCAGCCAGGGATGGGTACAGAGCAGCCCATGCACACTTGCTTTATTTAAGGTATACCCTTGAACTGGAAAAGCATTCTCGCAGCAATGCAGGAACCACCCGGGCAGTTCTGTCCTATGACCAGCTGCTATCAGATTGGCGTTCAGAAATGGAGAAAATTTCTCGGCAATTGCTGCTGGATTGGCCGCGTTCTATTTCTGAACAGGCGTCGGCAATTGAAAGCGAGCTTGACCCTGGCCTGCGCCACCATTTTGGTTTAAAGGACAAAGAAGGCAAAGAGGATAAGACAGCCGAGGCCAGCCCCAGCAAAATTGAAGTACATCGACTGGCAGCTGATATTCATCTCGCTCTGTCAAACCTTGATGATGAGGCCGGGGCGAGTAAATCGCAGTTTAACAAGATTGCCAGGCGGCTTAAGACCATTGAATCCCGATCCAGCGCCTGGTTGGAAGCCTTGGCATATCAAACGGGGCGGAACCTGGAAGGTTCTGTGCTTGAGCAGCAAGCAGAGCTTGAGAAATTAAATGCTATCTGTGTGGGAAATCGTGCAGAACTGGATAAACTCACCGAGCTAAGTGGCAAACAAGGTGCTGAACTTGAACTTTTGGATAAGGTGCGGGGCAAACAGATTGTCGAGCTTCAGCGGCTTGATGCGCTGCGCATTGATCTGGAATCTCAGTGCCTTGAAAATGCAGAACTTATTGGTTCATTAAGTCACGAAATTCAAAGTATTGACAAAAAACTGTCTGAGCAAATTACCAGCACAATTCAGGGCAAAGCCGTTATTGATTTGCAAAGCCTGGATATTACTAATCTTAGGAGTGAAATAGAGCAGTTTCGCTATGTTATTTCCGAGATGCTGGCATCTACCTCCTGGCGCCTGACTGCGCCCCTCAGGTGGCTTACCTCAAAACTGGCTCAGCGGGTTAAACAGGTAGGTGAGTTGGTAAATGTATCGCTAAAGACTATACGGGAGCCGGCGCTCTTAAAAGAACTTCTCCAACTGGGCCGATCAACTTTGCAGAGGCTGGGTCTGCGGGAGTTTATTCGGCGACTGCCGGCATACTTTAATATTGTTGGACGGTATACCGCACGAAAACAGGTGCCAGAAACAATTGAAACGCCAACAATTGTTCGCATGCTGCCCACGTCAGTGCCCATGGCTAAAGACGATAATTTTAAGGGTATAAAAATCCTGCGTCCGCATCCGGAATTTGAAGAACGCCAGCAAGCCCTGGAAGTGTCTGTTTCTGTTGTTATACCTACCTACAATGCCGGTGAGGAGTTTTACTGGTTATTGCGCAAACTCAGTGCGCAAAAGGGCCTTAAGGCGCTGGAGATTGTCGTGGTAGATTCTGGCTCTACAGATGCGACGGTTGAAACCGCAATGCAGGCAGGATGCGTTGTGGTAGAGATAAGCCAGGCTGAATTCAGTCACAGCTACGCTCGTAATCTGGGTGCCGGGAGTGCGGCTTATGAGTACTTGCTGTTTATGGTTCAGGATGCCTACCCCGTTGGTGATTACTGGGCTTATGGCATGGCGAAGTATTTACAGGACCACCGCAATGAAAAAGTAGTGGCGGTTTCTTGTAGCGAATATTGTCGCACTGACAGTGATGTTATGTATGACTGTAATGTGGATACGCATTATCGTTTTCTCAATTGCAGAGAGATGGACCGCATTGGTGAGCTAAAGGGTAATGATCACATGTCCCTGCGCGCGTACGGTCAGCTCAGTGATGTATCCTGTTTGATATCCAGTGAGGTATTTTTCAGGTATCGGTATCGGGGTGATTATGCTGAAGATCTGGATTTGGGTATTCGCTTGATACGCGACGACCTGCGCATTGCAATGCTGGCATCGGTAAAAACCATTCACTCACACAATCGGCCTGCATATTATTACTTGAAGCGCTCTTTTGTTGATGTGATTTTTTTGGTTCGTCAGTTCGAAGATTTTCAGTACCCCTCGGTTAAAGCATTGCATGGGTTGATGTTCGGCATTGTTGCGCTGGGTGAGTGGTTAACAGAATATTTACGGGGTTATGATTTCTCTGCATCAGATACAACTGTGGATAGCAGTATGCAAAACTTGATTGATCAGGTGAAAATCTACCGAGATTCTCAGATGTTTGCCTCAACGGCTGATCCGGATATAGATTTGGGCGACGCGGAGTTCTCTGCTTATTTAGTGTCGCTGCGCATGGAATTTTTGCATGGGCAAGAAGCGGGTGCAAAAGAGCAGGCTGAGGCCCAGGCTTTTATCGATGGTTTTGTGGGACGACTTGTGCATTTTAAATCATTTGCCAATAAAATTTATTTGCAGCAAGACGCATTTCTTAAAAGAGAAGTCTTCGATATGGTTCGAAAAACTTTTGCTGCTACAGCGGGTTCCTATCTGGGTTTTCTCTACCTTGCTTTCAAAGATGAACAAAACGAGTTTAGCGAGATTGTAGAGGATATTAAATCAACTATGGGTGCCGGGATTTGAGAATTCTGTTTGTTGTTCATCAATTCTATCCAGAGTATGCAGGTGGAACAGAAAAGGTTTGTTATCAGCTAGCCAAGGCGGCCCAGCGTGCGGGGCATTTTGTTCGCGTTCTAACTTGTCGTGTCCTGGAGTGGCCGGAAGGTGCCCGGGAACAATTGATAGATAGCGTTTACCATGGTATCCCGGTGAGTGCTTTTCATCGCTTAAGTATTGCCCACGATGCGGATATTGATTTGCCGATAGATGCGCAGCTCTCCAGCTCCATTGTTCAGTTGTTAGAGCAGGAGCAATATGATGTGGCGCACGTTATGCACCCCATGAGAATGGGCTCGGCACTCGATGCCATTGCAGCTGTTCAGTTGCCCTATGTGCTGACCATTACGGATTTCTTTTTCCAGTGTTATCGCATAAATATGGTGAATACCGGGCAGAACCTTTGTTCGGGTGCTGAGGCTGGTGAAAATTGTGTGCGTTCATGTAAAGTCGCTTCCTGGAGTAGCGATGCCTTACGCAGCCGGCATATTTCTTTTCGGCAGGTGCTTTCCCAGGCGGCGGAGCGAGTGTGTCCTTCCGAGTATGTGCGTGAAATATTTCAAAATGAATTCAGTGATTTGCGCTTTCGTGTTATTGAACATGGTATTGATCTCAGCCTGGCCATGTTAAAAACCCGGGAAAATGGCAATGAAGAAAAAGCAAAACCGCTAACATTGGGATTTTTAGGCAGCTTTGTGCCAGAGAAAGGCATTGAATGCCTGGTCGAAGCTTTTGCCGAGGTGAGTTCGGAAGCTGTGCGCCTGGTTTTACATGGTGGTTTTTATGGCATGGATCACTACGAAAAAAAGATCCGCGCATTGGTTGATGGGGATACACGCATATATCTGGCACCTTTTGTGCAAACAGAGGCTTTATTTTCTGTACTACGGGGTTTTGATGTGTTGTGTTTGCCCTCCATTGTGCCGGAAACATTTTCTCTGGTATTACGGGAGGCCGCTGCAGCCGGTACCCCAGCCTTGGTTTCGGATCTGGGAGCGCCTGCGCAATACGTCGCACAAAATCAGTGTGGCGGTGTTATTAAGGCGGGGGATTCGGCCCAATGGGCTGAGGTCATTAATCAACTGCTGGATAATTCAGATCCTCTGGCTGTATGGCAGTCTAATTTGCCACTACCATATCGCATTGAGGAAGAAGCTTTTTTTTATCAGTCGCTGTATCAAAAAGCTATATTGCAATGGGTGGAATTTAAATGATGGAAGAATCAGTACATCCGGCATCTTTTCGGGATCCCAGCGGTTTTTTGTTTGTTTCTGGAGATCAGGTTTACCGGCAGGTCAACGAATCGTACCAAGCTAACTATGACGCGCTTATGCAATCCGGTTTGTACCAGTCACTGATAGATAAAGGCTGGCTGCTGGCACATGAAGAAGTAACGCACCCGGATGCTAACAGCAGCAGTAAGGATGAAAGCCCTGAACCGGCTCAGGTTCCCGATCAGGAGCAAACGTATTACAAGATACTGCTGCCGGAACAGATCCCCTATATTTCTTACCCTTATGAATGGTGCTTTGGGCAACTAAAAGATGCGGCGCTGTTAACACTGAATGTTCAGATGGAAGCGCTGAAACACAATATGATACTGAAAGATGCCACGGCATATAATGTTCAGTTTCATAAAAGCAGGCCGGTATTTATCGATACGCTTTCCTTCGAAGTTTATGAGGAAGGTGTGCCCTGGATTGCCTATAGGCAGTTTTGTCAGCACTTTCTGGCCCCTCTGGCCATGGCCGCAATATTGGATATCCGCACTTTGCAGTTATTGCGCGCCTATATTGACGGAATTCCCCTGGATTTGGCCAGTCGTCTATTACCGCGAAGGAGCTGGCTGCGCTATTCCTTGCTGGCGCATATTCATTTGCATGCGAGGTCTCAAAAACGATTTGAAGATACTGGCCGAACCGCCGGGGCTATTAAGAGAGGGGCGAATGCAGAAGGAGCTGCAAGCACACAAGTGTCGGTCAGCCGCCCACGTATGGAGGGTTTGATTGCCAGTTTGCATTCTGCGGTAGAGGGCTTGCAGTGGAAACAAAGCGCGACCGAATGGGGTGACTACTATGCAGATACTAACTACATAGATACCTCGATGTTACATAAAGAGGCGCTGGTTCACGAAATGTTACTCGCCTCGGAAAAAGGCGAACCTGCCATCGCTGCAGATTTTGGCGCCAATACTGGCAAGTTTAGTCGCCTGGCCATAAACACCGGCTATTATGTAATCTCCCATGATATTGACGTAGTGGCGGTAGAAAAAAACTACCAAACAATGAAAGCCACTCAGCAAATGGCTATCTTGCCCTTGATTCTTGATCTCACCAACCCAAGTCCGGGTTTAGGTTGGGCCAGTATTGAGCGTGATTCATTTGTGGATCGCCAGAAGGCAGATGTAGGTTTGGCCCTGGCCCTGGTTCACCATATTGCTATTTCCAACAATGTGCCCTTGCCATCCATTGCGCGGTTATTTTCGAAAATGTGCCGCAATCTCATTATCGAGTTTGTGCCCAAGAGCGATTCTCAAGTGCGTCGTCTGCTGGCAACCCGGGAGGATATATTTCTGGATTACACTGAGGAAGGTTTTGATGCGGCATTTGATCGCTACTTTGTTATAGAACAAAAAACTGCCATTCAAGAGTCGGAAAGAATCATGTACCTAATGTTCAGTCGCGAGCACGAATACATATAGTGATAATCCCGGCTCTGGCGGTATGGGACAAAAATTGCCCCCAAGCCTTAGTCTGACTGGTTATTCGTTTGCGGATCTTTTGACTCGCTGTGTATTGTTTCTGTCAGTGCCGGTTCTGTGGGTGCCGAGCGGCCGGAGAAAAATATCTTTAGTTTGTGCCAATATAGCTTGATTGTGACGCCAATAGCGGCAATGGCGCCAATGACACTCTGGATGATAAGGCTTCCAGTACCGGGATCAATGTAGGCAAATGCGGGCGTAAAAGTGGGTGCCAGTGCGGCAATTAAAATTGCTGTCGCAATGATTTTTGATTTGGCTTGTTCCCGGCGCATAATATTCCCTGTGTAAATCCCGCAACAACGACATGTTAAGGTTATGTGAAGAATGGCTCAATACCTAATTACAGTTTGCGTTATTGGGCTAGTGCTTATATATAAGCCGCGATGTAAGTCTCTGCCTCTGGGCATACTGTGTATCTGGCAAATTTTGTTGTGTGTTAATTTTGTCAATGCCGATGTCCGGCTTGAATCTTCTATGTTCTCTATTACATTCGATGGGCAGAAGCTGGAGTCCGAGGTTCTGCACAGTAATGGCTCCTTAAGCCCCCGTCCTTTAAGTAGCCGTGCTATTAATACCAGTGCTTTAAGTCAAGGCGCTTTAAGTCAAGGCGCTCTAATTGTTACAGACACCTATGTGCAAGTTGGTCCACTCGGTCGAGTGCGCTATGAAATCGCCAATGTGTCGGATGGAGTAGTTGATCTGGGTACTGTGAATATCACCGTGAATACCCGGCTTAGTGCTGATGAGGATGCTAAAGCAGGCCTGGGGGCGAGTTTTTATGCCTATTTACATCCTTTTTTAGTGAATGCTGAGAGTGGGCAGGCCAACACTATCGATATCTCCAAGCTTCCTGCGACGCAAAAATCTGTGATGCAAGAACCGGGAGCTAAACACCCGTCAATGAAAGACCCTGCAACGAAAGGTCCGTCAACGAAAGACCCTGAACTGAAGCAGCGTGACTGGTTTGGTTGGGATAATCGCTATCAGCTGGAAGCCATACGCTTTACCGGGGATACCGAGGCTTTACGTCTGGGATATTCAGGTGATGATATAAATAGTTCAGGCTCTCCCTTGCCAGCAGATATTTACGCTCAATTAACACCGGGGCAAGTGCAGCCCGGTGGTGTAGTCATCATAGAATTTGACTATTTATTCGGGGTGAAATCCCGAGCATTGCTGAACGACCCTGGGTTGAATCTTGAAGGTCTATTGTTGAGAAACCTTTGGCATTGGGTGCGCGCTGTGTGTTTTGTTTTTTGGGATCTACTGGATTATCTGTACGCTCTGTGCGGCAATTGGGGTTTGTCTATTATTGTATTGGCCTTTATTGTGCGTCTGCTTACGCTGCCTGTTACCAAAATGTCTTTACGCTATCAGGAGCGCTCG
>JAHRWB010000101.1 GCA_019090385.1 Pseudomonadales bacterium
ATGTTTTCAAGGCCCGGTATTTTATCTAAACCCGATTTTTTTTCTTGGTTTGCGTCATAAACTTGCTCCGTTTCTGCTACTTGTACAACAGGCATTTCAAGTTTCTTATCCAGGCAATCCGGCAGATGCACGCTAAACCATTGACTGGTAACCGCATGCCGATCTTTCATTCCAGCATAAGAGACCGCCCCATGACTCACACCTAACGCGCGCGCTAACGCCCGAGCTACAAATGCAGTGTTCTCGCCAGTTTTACGAACATGCAAATACAAATGCTCACCCTGCCCCACAGGATCAAATGCCAGCACTTCATTGACCACAAAATGCTGGGGCTCTGCCTTGATATCCGCAGCGCCATCAATACGAGGCCAAGCTCTAGGACCCAGATGAGCCGAAAAATTAGCAACTGTAGTAGCAATCTCGCTCAATCTGGCTGACCCACAATCAGAAAAAATGTTTCATCACGCATAATCATGCCTAGTTCACTTCTCGCCCTGTCTTCGATAATGGAAAAATCATCCTTGTCCTGATAGGCAGCGACCTCAAGGGCCAGCAGACGGTTCCGCTCATCCAGTAGATTATTTTCTGAAAGCTTTTCCATCACTTCGATACGCAATTGCTGAATGGCAAAAAAACCTGCATCACCAAACCACAAACGATATTGGAGAAATACCAGCAGCAAAGCACTAACAATGGCCAACACTCGAATCATGCGTACTGTTTTATCCAGTGTATATTTTCATCACTCAGGCTAATTCGACCCGAACCTTTCGTAATAAAACGGCCCTCAATCCTCGTGCTGCTCACCCGCATTTCAGTTCGGCCCCACCTCTGTACTGTGCTCGCGCACCCAATCTTTCTTCGATGCGCAATAGCCGGTTATATTTAGCAACTCGATCTGAACGACACAAAGAGCCGGTTTTAATCTGACCAGCGCCCGTAGCGACCGCCAAATCAGCAATTGTCGTGTCTTCAGTTTCCCCGGAACGGTGAGAAATTACACTTGAATAACCTGCATCCCGGGCCATTCCAATTGCCTCCAGCGTTTCCGTCAATGTGCCTATCTGATTAAATTTTATCAATATGGAGTTGGCCACATTATTGTCGATCCCACGTTTTAAAATAGCCGTGTTGGTTACAAATAAATCATCACCAACCAATTGAATTTTACTGCCCAGTTTTTCTGTCAACAGGGCCCAACCATCCCAGTCACTCTCATCCAGGCCATCTTCAATGGATTGAATCGGGTATTCTCGGGTCAGACCGGCCAAATACTCAACAAACTCAGCTGAGCTATAACCTTTGCCTTCACCGGCCAGTAGATATCGTTGATCAACATAGAACTCCGATGCAGCACAATCCAGACCTAATACGATATTATCGCCCAAGGAATATCCGGCGATAGAAATGGCCTCTCCAATCATCTGCAGTGCTTCGGCATTGGAATTGAGATTAGGTGCAAACCCACCCTCGTCACCCACTGCGGTACCTAGCCCCGCTTTGCTTAACACCGACTTTAACGCATGAAAAACTTCAACTCCTGCCCGCAGCGCTTCTGAAAAGGAAGCCATACCCACGGGTAATATCATAAATTCCTGGATATCGATATTGTTATCAGCGTGCTCTCCACCATTCAAAATATTCATCATTGGCAGCGGCATTACCGTCGGTTCATCATTGCCATAAATGCTGGCTATGTGCTCATAGAGTTCAAGGCCCAGAGAATTTGCGGCGGCCTTACTTGCAGCCAGGGATACGCTAAGAATCGCGTTAGCGCCGAGTTCAGCTTTGTTCTCCGATGCATCCAGTTCACACATTGCCTTATCCAGACCTGATTGATCTCTGGCATCCCAGCCAGATAACAAGGGCTTAATGCGCAGATTGATGGACTCGACTGCCTTCAGCACGCCTTTACCATTAAATCTCTCTGGATCTGCATCACGCAACTCCAGAGCTTCCCTGGAGCCAGTTGATGCACCTGACGGAGCACATGCTATACCGTGAGAACCGTCACTTAACACTACCTCAGCTTCAACCGTTGGATTCCCCCGTGAATCCAATATCTCTCGAGCCAAAATTGAAGCTATCGATGTATTTGCATCACTCATAATTATATTCACTCATTTATTGTCACGTTCTCGCTATTTTCATCTTTCTATTTTGTCTGAATTCACTCATACAAACGTTGGAACAGTTTCCAAATTCTACAGCCCCTCTATCACAAGCTACGTCCAAAACCCCAATATTATGAGCCTCAAGCTATAAAGCTATAACATACCGTCTTCAACAAATGGTTGTGCTTTTACAAGCTCATCGATCTGTTTTAACTGAGTTAACAAGGGCAACATATCCTGCAAAGGCCAAGAATTCGGCCCATCGGACAGGGCATTGGCAGGATCAGGATGGGTTTCCATAAATATTCCAGCAATACCCACGGCACATGCCGCTCGCGCAAGAACTGGCACCATTTCACGCTGTCCACCGGAGGTAGTTCCCAAGCCACCTGGCATTTGTACACTGTGGGTTGCATCAAAAACTACAGGGCAGCCTGTCTGCCGGAGAATAGGCAAACTCCGCATATCTGACACCAGCGTATTATAACCAAAGCTCGTGCCTCGCTCACACAGCATTATTTGGTCATTTCCTGTTGCACGTGCTTTGGCTACAACATGTTGCATGTCCAAAGGCGCCATAAATTGCGCCTTCTTAATATTTACCGGTTTACCTTGTGCACACACGTGCTGAATAAAGTCGCTCTGACGGCAGAGGAAGGCCGGAGTTTGTAATACTGAAACAACTTCAGCAGCAGGCTTTGCCTGAGATTCTTCGTGAATATCAGTAAGAATGGGCAAGTCGAGCTCGTTTTTAACCTTTTCCAGTATTCTTAAACCCTCGTCTATACCGGGCCCCCGATAACTTTCCAGAGAAGAACGATTGGCTTTGTCAAAAGAGCTCTTAAAAATATAAGGGATGCCCAAACTCTGGGTAACGTTTTTCATTTGCTCGGCAATCTGCATAATTAAGGATTCACTCTCAATTACACAAGGCCCAGCAATTAAAAATAGCGGATTGTTCTCACCCACCTCGAAATCACATAACTTCACCGATCACCCCTTACCCCTATCGTCTTCGTCAACCTATTGAATGCTGTACCAGTGACACTGCATAGTGAAATAAAGTGGAATCCCTACTATCAGGAAGCTACAGCATGTGGTGACGTTTTATCGCGACCATGTGCCTTGCTACACTTTTGAGCTGCTTCGATAAAACCATCGAATATTGGGTGTCCGTATCGTGGAGAAGAGGTGAATTCCGGGTGAAACTGACAGCCTACAAACCAGTCGTGCCCCTTAAATTCAATCATCTCAACCAAACCACCATCACTGGCGCGCCCAGATACCACTAAACCTGCAGCTTCCAATCTTGTAACATAACTTTCATTAACTTCATAACGGTGTCGATGACGTTCAAATATCTCATCCTGCCCATAAAGTTTAGCGGCAAGCGTACCGGGCACCAGGGTACAGGCCTGCTCACCCAGGCGCATGGTACCACCCATATTACCGTCTTTAGTTCTCTGCTCAATAACGCCTGATGAGGCAACCCATTCCGTTACCAGGGCTATTACCGGGTTTGATGTGCCGGGGCTTATCTCCGTTGAGTGTGCATCACTTATGCCACATACGTTTCTTGCAACATCTATAACAGCAGCGTGCAGACCATAACAAATCCCAAGGTATGGCACCTTGTGTTCGCGTGCATACCTGGCAGCAATTATTTTACCTTCAAAACCACGTTGCCCAAAACCTCCCGGGACAAGGATTGCATTGACATGTTCCAACGCTGAAACATCGCCATCCTCCAAAGTTTCAGCGTCAATATATTCTATTTCTACTGAAGTATTTCTTTGGATACCTGCGTGGGTAACCGCCTCGATTAGCGATTTGTATGCATCCAGCAACTCCAGATACTTGCCAACAATGGCAATTTTAACTTGCTCTTTAGGGTTCATATGCGCTTCTGCAACGCGATGCCATTCATGCAAATCGGCCACGTCACATTCAATATGCATTTTATCAACAACCAGCTGATCCAAACCCTGAGCGTGTAACATAGCCGGCACCATATAAATGGTTTTTGCATCAGGTAAGCTAATTACTGCTTTTTCTTCCACGCTGGTGAACAGTGCAATCTTGTTACTGGAGTTTTTAGGCAAGGGTCGATCTGAGCGACAGATCAAAATATCTGGTGTAATGCCAATGCCACGCAACTCTTTCACAGAGTGCTGCGTTGGTTTAGTTTTAATTTCGCCGGCACTGGTCAGATATGGCACATAACTCAGATGAATAAAAAGCGTGCGCTCAATGCCCAATTCCAATCGCATCTGCCGGATCGCTTCCAGGAATGGTTGCGACTCAATGTCACCTACAGTTCCTCCAATCTCAACAATAACCACATCACAGCCCTCACCCAGGGCTTGAATTCGCGTTTTTATTTCGTCCGTTATGTGCGGAATAACCTGCACAGTCCCACCCAGATAATCGCCCCGCCGCTCCTTCTTGATAACCTCGGCATATATGGTGCCGGTGGTGAAATTATTTTTGCGTGACATCCGACCATCAATAAATCGTTCATAATGCCCAAGATCCAGGTCAGTTTCAGCACCATCAGCCGTGACAAATACTTCACCATGCTGAAAAGGACTCATGGTTCCAGGATCCACATTAATGTATGGATCCATTTTGAGAATATTAATTTTCAGCTTTCTGGCTTCAAGAACGGCAGCCAGGGAAGAAGTAACGATGCCTTTCCCTAGAGAGGAAACCACACCACCTGTAACAAAAATATAACGCGTCATTTAGGGACCATCTATTGAAGAATGCACACTGGATAAGATTTTTTTCTTTAGTATCAACTTAAATTTCCCCGGACTAAAACCCAGAGACTACCCGGGAATTCCGGCCCCCCCAGTGGGCGCTCTCAAGCCTGGATCAGCACATAACCGGGGAAAAAAGGTACCAATAAAATTACCATCGTGCGCGTTAAAGATGGGGGGACAGATTACCACCGCGTAAGCCTAAGCTCAATTACTTTCTAGCCTGATAGGTAGGCCAGGTCGCCAATAAAATCGGGCAATTGCAGCCTCTCCTTTAGCCAGAGCCAGGCTCACCCCTGGCACCGCAATCAATCTGTCCTGAGCATAGAGCAAGGGATATTGGACCCTTTGCCAGGGGGGTATGCCTGATTCCTGAAAAATTGCCTTGAGTAATTTATGTCTGGCCGGCCCATTTGTAGAAGCTGGCAGTTTTACTTTTTGCCCGCGTTTCGGAAAACGCACCTCCAATGAGCCCAGATCAATACTGAGGGCCGAATCCACTTCTGCGATCAACTCCCCATGCGGAAGCTTTAGCGTTGCTGTGTTGCCAAGAATCTCCCAATCATAGGTCTCTGCCAGCTTCCCGTCATATATGAGACAAAGACAAAGCGTGTCCCTGTATCGCCTCACTTGAAAATGCCCTGGCTCCAATTCTTTATTCACACCCGGCAATTCAAACTGAGGATTCGCCATTGCACTTGCACGGCTTTGCCGCCAAATTTCGGCGACCCATGAGCGACTGATATGGAACCAGCCGCATTGTTCCAGCCAATACCTGATGAGGCTTTTTGATTGCGATGGGAGATACTCAGCCAAGCGCGTTAAATCCAGCATCCAATCTGAGATCTTCACCTTTTCTATATGTTCACTCAACCATGCGTCTATGAGTAACTTATCTTCGCTAAGGTATTCTACACTTTGCGATAAGCTCTCGATTGCATGGGGCCAACGCGCTACCAGTCTGGGCAGTATCTCAGCACGCAAATAATTCCGGTCATATCGGGTATCCAGGTTGCTTGGATCCTGAATCCAGCTTAAACCATTTTTGAGCGCATATCTCTCCAGAACATTGCGATGCAAACCCAGCAATGGTCTAAGCAAGAAACCCTGGCCCAGCTTCCTGACAGATGGAATAGCCGTCAAGCCAGCAGTTGCACCGCCACGCATCAGTTGAAATAGCAATGTTTCGGCTACATCGTTCAAGTGGTGCGCCATTAGCAGCAGCTCATCATTTTTAACTGTATTGGAGAAAAAAGCATAACGCGCCACGCGCGCCCGTTCTTCCTCGTGTGATCCGGACATCACCTGCACGGAATGTACGCGTAACCTGATATTGAGACCTGCACAATATTTTGCACAATGCGCCGCCCAGTCGGAGGACGACTTTTGTAGATTATGATCTACGTGCAGCGCGACAACCCTGTCTTTATCCACACCTGATTCGCATAGTGCATGCAACAAGACTGCAGAATCTAGCCCACCGCTAAAAGCAACAAAATATCGTTTCGTATGCGGGTATTCTGAAATAGCTTGTTTAAGCGTCTGGATTACATTTTTCATATCTATTAAAAATTTGCCAACTTACTGATTCACAATTACTGGACCAGTTGCAAATTACCAGGTTTAGAATATAAGAAGTTCACCAGCTCTATGCCAAATTCCTTGCGCAAATCACTCAATAAAGAGTCTGTTGCTGCTACCTTCCAATTCTGACCCAAGACCACATTGCCGCATGCATCTTCCCTTTCATAGGCAATGCTAATTCCGCAAGCATCAGATTTATGATTTTGAACAATTTGACGAAGCCGGCCAGAAAACCCCGGCTTAAGATCTTTTTCCGTTGCCTTTATTTCAATACAGCGCGCGTATTTGCATCGGACTTCTTCCATTGAATAAACCGACTCAACTACAAATTTAATACCCCCACTAAAATCGTCATCCTGCACCTCTCCCTCCATTACCAAAACGCCTTCTCCGGAAATATTTTCTTTACAACTGTCAAATACCTTAGGAAATATTGCTGCTTCAACTTTTGCGCTATCATCTTCCACAACAAGAAATGCCATGGGATCACCACGTTTACTGAGCATCATACGAGTAGAAACAACCAAACCAGATATAAGCTGAGGCCGTTTACCCGACCTAAGTTCAGAGATGGGTAATGGGCAAATATGCCGAATTTCGGATAAATACTCATCCACAGGATGCCCAGAGAGGTATAAACCCAAGGTATCTTTCTCTCCGGCCAATAACTCGGTAATTGTCAGTGGCGGAATCTCAGGTAGTGAAGCAACGGGGGCTCTTACCTCATCTAAGCCCCCAAACATATCCGTCATGCCCACCGCATCATTTCGTGCAGATTGTTCGGCACCCAACATGGCATCTTTTAGCTGATAGGCGAGTTGCGCACGAGTAAGATGCTTGGGCAAACTGGAATCGACAAGACTGTCCAATGCACCGGCACGAATGAGCGCTTCGTGGGACCGTTTATTACCGCCACTTGAACCAAGCCTTGCACAAAATTCATTTAGATTTTTAAAATCTCCCCCCGACTCACGTTCTTTAACGAGGGCATCTACGGGACCCTGTCCAACACCTTTAACAGCCCCCAGACCAAAAATTATTTTATTACTCCGGGCTACAAATTTAAAAACCCCGGTATTTACACAGGGTGGTACCAGCTCCAAATCCAAGTTTTTTAAGTCATCTACCAAAGTGATGATCTTGTCTGTATTTTGCATATCCACCGATAGTGCCGCCGCCATAAACTCAGCCGGAAAATGTGTCTTTAAATAAGCCGTTTGGTAGGACACCATCGCATAGGCAGCAGAATGAGATTTATTGAACCCGTAACCCGCAAACTTCTCCATCAGATCAAATATCGAATCAGCAAGATCGATATCCACACCATTTTTTACAGCCCCATCGCAAAATAGTTGGCGCTGCTCAGCCATTTCAGCAACCTTCTTTTTACCCATTGCACGACGCAATATATCTGCCTGTCCAAGGGTAAATTGTGCCAGCACTTGGGCTATTTGCATAACCTGCTCCTGATACAAAATTACGCCGAAGGTTTCTTTCAATACTGGCTCTAAATCAGCATGAGGATACTTTACCTGGGTGCGACCCGCCTTGCAGTCGATGAAATCATCGACCATGCCCGACTGCAAAGGTCCTGGACGAAACAGCGCAACCAGTGAAATGATATCCTCAAAACATTCAGGGTTCTGGCGCACTATTAACTCTCGCATTCCCCTGGATTCCAACTGAAAAATCGCAGTAGTTGCCGCACCTTGCAACAAAACGAAGGTATCCGGATCATCCAGCGGAATCAGGTCTATATCCAGATCTACCTGTCCCTGTGTTTTACGTTTTTCATTGATGGCCCGCACCGCCCAGTCAATAACGGTAAGGGTTTTCAAACCGAGAAAATCAAATTTGACTAAACCAGCACTCTCTACATCATCCTTATCGAATTGTGAAACCAGTCCGGCACCACCCTCATCGCGATACAAAGGAACAAAATCCGTTAATTTTGAGGGCGCTATGACCACACCACCGGCATGCCGTCCGACATTTCTAACTACACCTTCCAGGTCGTAGGCCATTTCCATAATTTCGCTGACTTCCTCATTGTCTGCGATAAGCTGACGCAGCTCGTCCACCTGCTCTTCGGCCTTACCCAATGTCATACCTACTTCAAAGGGAATGAGTTTGGCAATTCTATCTGCCATTCCATAAGACTTACCCTGCACCCGGGCAACATCGCGCACAACCGCTTTAGCCGCCATAGTGCCAAAGGTAATAATTTGACTGACTGCATCCTGACCATACATCTCAGAAACATGCGCTATCACCCTGTCGCGACCTTCCATGCAAAAATCAATATCGAAGTCAGGCATCGATACCCGCTCTGGATTGAGAAATCGCTCAAACAACAAGTTGTAATACAGCGGATCAATACCCGTGATGCCTAGCGAATACGCTACCAACGAACCCGCTCCTGAACCCCGGCCGGGTCCCACCGGTATATCATTATCTTTGGACCACTGTATAAACTCCATCACAATCAAAAAATACCCAGCGAAGCCCATTTCGGATATCACGTCCAGCTCAAATTCCAAGCGGGCAAAATATCTGGCATCGTCTTCTACCCGCCAATCCTCCCGCTGAGTCCGAAGAACTACAAGCCGTTTCTCCAATCCCTGGTGAGACAGGTGTGAGAAAAATCCATCTATGGTTTCCCCGCCAGGCACAGGATAGTTTGGCAAAAAGTGGGTACCAAGTTGAATCGTGACATTACAGCGAAGCGCAATTTGATAGGTATTTTCAATCGCCTGGGGTAGATCCGAGAACAACTCCGCCATGTCTTCAGGTGAGCGATAATATTGCTCAGCACTATAGGCGCGCTCACGGCTTTGATCATTCAGCACACGTCCTGCATGAATGCACACGCGTGTTTCATGCGCGTCAAAATCTTCTTTGAACAAAAAACAAACATCATTGGTGGCAACCAGCGGTATAGCGAGTTCATTGGCTATATCTACCGCTGTCGCGTTGTAAGTCTCTTCAAAAGGTCGGGATGTGCGCTGTAGTTCTATATAAAAGCGATCGGGAAAGGCAGCCTGCCACATGCGCGCGCAATCCCGAGCACGATCAACATCTCCATTAACTATGGCTTTTCCCACATCACCTTTTACCGCACCAGACAACATGATCAGCCCATCGGACATTTCAATTAGCAGATCTTTATCAACACAAATTTGATCAGGGCAATCCAGATAGGAGCGGGACACCAATACTAATAAGTTTGCATACCCTTGATTGTTCATCGCCAAAGCCGTGCATTGATATTGGGTATCACCCGGCCCGGCAATGTGAAGTTCAACACCAACGATGGGTTTTATACCGGACTGCATACAATACTGGTAAAATTTTATCAGCCCAAAAAAGTTTACTTTGTCAGTTATAGCGATAGCGGGCGAATTACATTCCAAAGTACGTTCCACTAGAGCAGGAACCTTAATTATTCCGTCAGATATCGAGAATTCCGTGTGGACTTTGAGATGGACAAAATTAGACATGACCGCAGTTTAACCGCTCATAAGCATGCTGTAACTTTATTTACGGCTATATTTCTCGCACCATACAAGCTGGCAAACCCGCTACTTTCTGCTGTCAAACATTCCGAAGCAAGAATTTTCAGGTCACCGCCGCTACCGGTGCAAAACTCTTACGGTGGTGTTTGGTTGCACCAAAGCTATTTAGCGCCGCAATGTGCTCACGGGTACCATAGCCCTTATGACGGGAAAAACCATACTCTGGGTAACGCGCATGCATATCACACATTTCTGCATCCCGACTCACCTTGGCCACTATTGAAGCCGCACTGATCATAGCGACTTTCAAATCACCTTTAACAATAGGAACCGACGGACATGCAAAGCCTGGGCTCACATTTCCGTCAACCAAAACAAGCTCAACTGCGCTATTTAATCCTGCAACGGCCCGCTGCATGGCCAGGTGACTGGCCTGTAGAATATTAAGACGATCTATTTCGTGTACTTCTGCCCTGCCAAGGCTTACTGCCAAGGCACGCTGGTAAATCTCCTGGCTGAGTACTTCCCGACGCTTGGCAGAAAGCTTCTTTGAATCTGTCAAACCCCTAATAAACATCACCGGATCCAATATGACAGCCGCTGCTACCACAGGGCCTGCCAAAGGTCCTCTGCCCACTTCATCAACACCCGCTACCGTGGCTAAACTGCACAAACTACTCACCGGCAATCTCCAAAATAGCCTGTGCTGCTCGATCGTTGGCGTTACATCTCAAACTAGCATGCATGTGCATAAATTCCTGTTTCTCCGCCAATATTTCTGGCGCACCCTGGGCCAATGCCACCAATCTGCGTTGAATTGCTGCAGCCAGTGTTTCTGGCCTGGCATCATCCTGCAACAGTTCAGGAACAATCAAACGACCTGCCAGAATATTTGGCAAAGCAACATAATCCCCGTATTTTAGTTTCTTTACCACGTTATAGGTGAGTCGACCCAGCTTATAACTAACCACCATAGGTTTTCCGAGCATCATAGCTTCCAAGCTGCTGGTCCCTGATTTAACCAATGCCACATCACAGGCAGCTAAAGCTGTTCTAGCATGATCCAATAACAAACGAATATCGAGATTTTGATAATTTCCCACAAGGGTTTGCATCTGTTCATACAGATGCTGAGTCGGGCAAGGTATGACGAAAACCGGCTTGTTTAACAATGCGGTTTGCTTACAAAACTTATCAATTCGCACAGCTGCACCCAAAAAACAGGTGGCCATTAAATTAAGTTCTGAACTTCTGCTGCCAGGTAATAACGCCACCACCGTGTCTTTAGTTTTCAAGCCAAGACTTTGCCTTGCAGATAAGGTTGCACTGCCACTACCGTCATCAGGAATAATTTCGTCAGCCATAGGGTGCCCGACAAAAACTGCATCTACACCCTCTGCTTTATACAATTCTGGCTCAAAAGGATACAAAGTTAATATGCGATCAACAGATTGCCGGATACTTTTGATACGCCCACGTCGCCATGCATAAACGGAAGGGCTAACATAATGTACTGTTTTTAAACTCTGTCGTTTTAAGCGTTTTTCCAAATAAAAGTTAAACACATTGAAATCAATACCAACAAAAACATCGGGCTGCCACTGGCGGTAATGCGCTTCCAGTTTACGCAACAGCGAATATAATTGGGGGAGTTTCATCAACGGCTCTCGAAACCCCATTATGGACAAATGCTTATAATCTGCGATCGCTACAAGACCAGCCGATTGCATGTTTGAGCCACCCACACCCTGGAATTGTGCAGTGGGATATTTTTTCTTAATAGCCTGCATAAGGCCCGCTGCAAGTCGGTCACCAGATGCCTCACCTGCAAGAATACCTATTTTCAAATTGCTTTCAGCTTTCACTTAGAACGTGAGCGCACAATTCCCCATTGGGAGTTTTTAATAGAGTCCACAAACAGTGCAACCTCTAAAATCTCTCTGGCTATTGGAGCCAGCTGATCAAGGGCTTCATTTACCAACAATCCTTTACGATACACTATTCGATAAGCCTTATTCATGGCTTCGATCACCTGCTTATCCAGCCCCCTGCGTTTCATACCCTCAGTGTTCATACCCACTGCGTAGGCTGGGTTACCAGCAGCAGTGACAAAGGCCGGAATATCTTTCAGGACCAGGCTCATACCTGCAATATGCGTATACGCACCAATACTGCGAAACTGCGGAATACCAGCATATCCGCCAATATTGGCATAATCTCCCACGGTACAGTGGCCGGAAACAGCAGAATTATTAGCCATAACTACATGATCGCCAATTATACAGTCATGCCCAATATGCACATATGCCATAAATAAGTTGTTATTTCCCACAACGGTCTCACCATTGTGCTGTTGCATTCCCCGATGAATAGTAACCCCTTCTCGAATTATATTATCGTCACCAATCAGGAGACCAGTGGATTCGCCCGCATAGGCTGTTGCAGGTGTATCCTCACCCACCGATGAGAACTGCAAAATAGTATTTCGCTTGCCAATTCGGGTTGGCCCCTTCAATACAACATGCGATGCGATACGACAACCTTCACTGATATCGACCTGGGGCCCCACGATACTCCAGGGACCAATTTCTACATCTTGAGCAATTCGAGCAGACGGGTCAATTATGCTCGTAGGATGAATGCCGGCCCTATCCATTCTCAAGTACTCACAATCTGGGCGACATCAACTACTGGGTAGTTTCCGTTTATCATTGACTTAGTTGTCATTGCCTCTTACAACATCCGCTCAGCACAGGAGATATCCGCAGTACAAGCCAGGTCACCATCAACATGGGCTTTGCAGGAAAACTTTAATATTCCTCGACGATCCAGGGTTAATTCGGAAAATAAATCCAGTTTGTCGCCCGGCACTACAGGACGACGAAAACGCGCCTTGTCAGTACCCCCCAGATAATAAATAGATCCATCGGCTGGTTTTTTGCCTTTACTTTTAAAAGCCAAAATTCCAGATAACTGCGCCATTGCTTCAATAATAAGCAAGCCAGGCATAACCGGGTGGCCTGGGAAATGGCCGTTAAAAAACATCTCGTTCACGCTTACATTCTTGTAACCGGTAATACTGGTTCCCAGCTGAATATCATCGACACGATCCACTAACAAAAATGGATACCGGTGCGGCAAATACTCAAAAATTTCATTGATATCCATCATAATCCCACGCTCCCCTCGCTGCCTGCGTTAGCCTTACTTCTATAAAGCCTCGGTACATTACCAACTGTTTTTTACAACTGCGTATCTACTATTTAACGCCCTTATTTGCCGCCAGAACTCACTATTTTTGACACCGTTCGCACGATAAAATATTATGCGGACCCTTAAGTTTTTCCAGATTTTTCCAATACGCCTACGCGCTTATTTAGCTCATCCAATCTATTAAACCTCAGCACATTACGTTTCCAGGTTCTGGTTTCGCTAAATAACACACCACCTGAATAAGTACCCGGTTTATCTATGGAGCGGGACACGTGGGTCATTCCGCTAACAATAACACCGTCACAAATCCGAATCGCACCATCGCCCCCTACCCCAACACCACCCGCCAGAACACAATGCTTGCCGATAATAGTAGAACCCACCAAACCTACACAGCCACAAATTATAGAGTGCGCGCCTATTCTACAGTTGTGACCAATCTGTACCTGATTATCAATTTTCACGCCATCTTCGATAATAGTATCTTCAATAGCACCTCTGTCTATCGTCGTTGCTGCGCCAATAGAAACGTCTGTGCCTATCCTCACACCACCTACTTGTGCTATTTCTACGAGCTTACCATTTTCATCATGAACAAAGCCGAACCCGTCAGAACCAATAACTGCCCCACTGTGTATGCGGCAGTTATCCCCAAGCACAACATTAGAATAAAGCGTAACGTTGGAAAATATTTCAACCGATTTTCCTAGTACACAATCTCGCCCAATATAGCTATTCGCACCAATACGCGAACCAGATGCTAATGTTGCGCCCGCTTCGACTACAACATTAGCCGAAATTACTACGTCATTTGCCAGGCTCGCATCAGGATGAACTACTGCCGACGGGTGCCTTTCATAATTTTCTGGCGGAATAGCTTTGAATAGGTGTGAAAGTCTCGCATAGGCCAGATAAGGGTTGCTAACAACAATTGCGTTTGTTGGGCACTCGTGCAAATTTTTTTGTTCAAGCAAAACAACAGAAGCTTTGGTGGTGGAGAGATATTGGCGATGATCAGCACGAGACAAAAAAGACAAGTCTCCGGCCCTGGCCCCGGAAAGCGTCCCAAGGCCAGAAATTTCTATCGATGTATCTCCAATAATCTCACCATCAATTTGTGCAGCAAGATCTCCGATAGAATAGAGCATAAGATCCCAAGCTAGCCTTTCTTACTAATCACTGTGTTCTTACTAATCACTGTGTTCTTACTGATCGCTGTATAAATACAAAGACCCACACTATTTTTTGTCATTAAGCTTTTCAGTGACTTTGCGCGTAATATCGTGCTTGGAGTTTACATACAGCAATGACTGGCGCTCCATGAGAACATCGTAACCTTCGAGTTCAATCATGTCTTTAAGTGCTGCGTCTAGCTTTGGCGCCATTTCGTTAAAAAGTTCCTGTTGCCGCTCATTCAGCGCCTTTTGTAATTTTTTTACCTGGAACTGATATTCAATTTGTTGATCTTCAATTTTCTTACGTGCTTTTTCCTTGGCCACATCGCTCATTATTTCAGCACTTTTAATCAATTGTTCCTGTGCCGCCTGAATTTCGCTGCGCAATGCCAAAACGGACTCTTCGTCCGCTTTTAAGTCGCTTTCAATCACTTTAGCTTTAGCCTGAGCCTCGTCGGTTTGTAAAATAGCCTGTTGAGTATTGATAATAGCTATCTTTAACTCAGCAGCGACATTGCCTGCCGTAAATACACTCATGCACACCATGAGTACCGCAAGTAGTCTTACCACACTAATTCTCCTTTTCGTTCTCTTTAAACGTAATATTTATATTTGATGTTCAATTATTGGCCAAACATTTAAATGTTAAGCACTTATTAGCATAGCCACATGGTAGGGACAACCCTGATCAAGCACTAATCAATGTTCCATTGTACAGTACTTGCCAAAAATAGCCTTTAGAATTAATCAGCCGCATGCCGTTCTCTCTGAAATCATTTACAGGGTTTTACCCAACTCAAACTGAAAACCTTCCGTTCTATCGAATTCTTTCTTGTTTAATACCCGTGAAAACGAAAAACTCATTGGACCCAGGCCAGGTGTAATCCATGTCACCGCTACTCCGACAGAATAGCGAAATTCATTAATATCGAAATCAAAACAGTTCGAATTATTACTTACCGTGGGACATTTTGTATTAAAAACATTTCCCGCATCGGCAAATATTACGGATCGAAATGAACGAGAATTCTCAATAAATGGAATGGGAAAAATTAACTCTGCACTCAGTTCAAATAGTGCATTGCCACCAAATGGATCACCTTCCGGGCGACTAAAAATATCATCCGGCGGCGGTGTACTTCGTGGACCCAGAGTAAAGGGCTCAAAGCCCCGTACTGAGCCAAATCCGCCTGCATAAAAATGCTCATAAAACGGTAATGCTGAAGTGCTTCCATAGGCATCACCATAGCCCAACTCTGTACGCAGCCGTAGGGTAAATGCCTCTCGTGTTACGGGGATATAAATCTGCCCTTCATAACGTACTTTATAAAACTGCAGATCACTCCCTGGAACAGCTGCTTCGAGACTTAAACTTTGTGAATTCCCGCGAGTCGGAAACAACCCCCTGTTCAACTTCGAACTACTCCAGTTGAGACTCATCTTAAAATTTGTCGCAAGATTTCCTTCGTTAGCAATATATTCCAGAATTTCCAGGGAGGATAAAAAACCTTCTTTCAGCTTTGTTTGTTCAACATTAAGACCAAAACCAACGCGTTGCGTTTCGCCAATGGGTAATCCAAAATTAATCCCTGTACCTAAACTGTCTGTAGAAAAACGTGCCAGGTTTCGCTCATTGAAATTGCTTTCCCGATAAAAAATATTGTACCCCCTACTAACGCCGTCTAGCGTAAAATAAGGGTTGAAATAGTTAAAACTGACTGACCGCTGAAACTTACTCCAGGATATATTGGCACCCAAACTGTTGCCTGTACCGAAGACATTGTTCTCCTGATAACCTGCACCCAGTGTTAAACCAAAACCTTGTGAATATCCCACCGTGGCAGAAATACTACCCGAAGGCTGCTCTTCTACTTCCAGTTCAACATCAATCTGATCATCGGTACCGGGCACCTCAAGCGTTTCTACATTTACCGCACTGAAATATCCCAGGCGCTCCAGCCGCACCTTTGACATATCAATTAAATTGGTGGATGCCCACCCACCTTCCAGTTGACGCATCTCTCTGCGTACCACTTCATCATTGGTTATACTGTTACCACGCACATTTATGCGTCTCACGTAAGCGCGTTTCCCCGCTTCCACGAAAAAACGGACGTCGACAATGCCATCATCCTGAACTTGCGGAATACCTGAGGCACTAGCAAAAGTATATCCAGAGTTCCCCAGCGTTGCGGTAATACGTTTTTCAGTTGCTGTGAGCAAAGCTCGGTTAAAAGTTTGGTCTTTTTGTACCAACAGCAATGACTTGAGTATTTCAGGTGCAATGTCATTCAGCTCACCAACCAGCTCTACTTCACCTACCGTATATTTTTCTCCTTCGTCAACGGCAATAGTAATATAAACGTCTTTTTTGTCAGGCGTTATACTGACCTGAGTCGACTCAATTTCAAATACAACATAGCCACGATCCTGATAGTAGGATTCCAATGTCTCCAAATCACCTGAAAGCTTTTCTCGAGAGTATTTGTCGTCATTCTTATAAAAGGAGGTCAATCCCGGAAGCTTCAACTCCATAACATCCAGGAGTTCAGATTGATCAAAAACATGATTCCCAACAAAGTTAATATGTTGTATACCCGAAGGTTTTCCTTCGACAATGTCTATTTTTATGGCTACCCGATTACGCGGCAAGACTTCTACATTCGTTTTAATAGACGCGCCGTATCTTCCTTGAGAAACATACTGCCTTTCAAGTTCCAGCGCCACGTGCTCCAACGTCGCTTGCTTAAATATCTCTCCCTCGGCCAAACCCTGAGCAGACAAGCCTTCAAGCAGGGCTTCGGATTTAATAGCCTTATTTCCATCAAGCTCGAGTGACTCTATCGCAGGTCGTTCAGTCAAATTTACTACTAGCACATTGCCATCACGCAACATACGAATATCGTTGAACAAGCCTGAACGGAAAATTAGTCGTACAAGTTGACGCAAGCCAATTTCGTCCACCCTATCGCCAACATCCACCGGCATCAAATTAAAAACCGTACCCGCAGAAACCCGCTGTAAACCCTGAATACGAATATCAGAGACCGTAAAATCATCAGCTTTTACGGTATTCGCTAATAACAGCACAGCGAATACTGGAATAGCTGCCAACCGCCGAAATACAAAAATCAATTACACCACCCTGCTCCGTACCGGAGTGAACCCAGCACTTACATAAGCCTGGATATGTCGTTAAAGAAAGCGAGCAGCATCATACCGCTAACTATAAAAATTCCAAGCTGCAAGCCAATATTTTGGACTCTTTCTGACAACGGTTTGCCACGCAGAATCTCCAGCAAACAGAATAATATATGCCCTCCATCCAAAACCGGGATTGGCAGTAAATTCAAAACGCCCAAACTTATACTCAACAGCGCTAATAATCCCGTAAAAGCTATCCAACCGGACTTGGCATAATCCCCTGCCACTTTGGCAATAGTTATCGGGCCACTCAAGTTGCGTGTTGAGACAAGCCCGGTCACCATCTTCTTCAACAAATTCAGTGTCAGTACGGTCTTTGACCAGGTCTCACGAAAGCCCTGCTGCAAAGCACCCAGGCCAGTATATTGAGTTTCACGAACATAAAGCATGACGCCAACCAAACCGTACTCCGTTCCATCTGACGCAATTTCCAAGCCCGGCGTTATGGACAAATCTCGCTCATCCCCTGCCCGGTTCACGCGTATCGCCAATGTTTGATTGGGCGAGTCACGCACGATTGCCACCCACTCCGACCAGGTGCCGACTGATTGGTTATCCACCTCAATGATGCGATCTCCGGACTTAAGCCCTGCTCGCTCGGCAGGACTACCTGCTAAAATATCTCCCAACACTGTGGTTGCCGCCTGAATTCCCAGGGAACCACCCAAATCTGGCGATTCTTCACCCCGGTGCCAGTCATTAATTTCAATCCCCACGGTGTGCTCACGCTGCGAAGCTGGGTTTGGTGAAGGATAACGCGTGGTAATATCCAACTGCCCGGAATCACCCATACGCGCAGCCAGCGCCAATGCAACCTGGGGCCAGCTCTCCGTGGTGATACCATCGATGGCCACTATTTCCTCGCCCGAGCGCATACCTGCCAGAGCTGCGGGGCTGTCTGCGGGCAAATCCGCCAATACCGGAACCAGGCCTATGGTTCCAACCGTAGCCAATAACCAATAAATCAAAATAGCCAATACAAAATTGGCCAAAGGCCCGCCAAGAGCAATGGCTATACGCCAATATACTGACAGGGACTGATAGGAATTTGCCGAAATTTTCTGGGGCGGTTTCGATGCAAAAGCCTCCCACTCCCGCTCATCAAGCATCCTGACATAGCCACCCAGAGGTATCATTGCAAGCACAAATTCAGTGCCGTGCTTGTCGATCCAGGTGAAAAGAGGCTTTCCAAAACCCACGGAAAATCGCACAACAGACACGCCGGACCAACGTGCAATAATAAAATGCCCGAATTCGTGAACAGTTACCAGTACCCCTAAAGTAACAATCAGTGCCAGTGGATATTGCAAGAAATCCATATTTGTGTCTTTTCCTACTTCTGTTTCCAGCGGTGCTTTTGAGCTGGGAAAGTATTTAATTTAGTCTTGGGACCGGTACAGCCACCATGCTTACATTTAGCCGTGCTCGCAATTCAATAACAACAAACGTTTTGACCCACTAAATCGCAAATGATTTCCGGATTATCTCAAATACCTGGCGTACTGTGTAGATACGTTTGATGAAGGATTCCGGAAACCAGATGCAACATGCCATCAGCACTATATATGCATATTGTAGAATCCATACATAATGCATGAAAAAACCGGAATAACTGCTATAAGTGCGTCTATTCGATCAAGCAAGCCACCATGGCCGGGAAAGATGCTGCCTGAGTCCTTAACACCCGCACTACGTTTTACAATACTCTCAAAAAGATCACCAGCAACTGACAATACCGCCAAACTGACTGCCAGCCCCGCCCACAACCATAAAGGCAGCTGAAAGGTTTTATACGCCGGAACAATGAACACCAGCGCAAGCGTCGCGGCGACGGCAACCAGTACCCCACCAACTGCTCCTTCCCGGGTTTTACCCGGACTAATAGCCGGAGCCAATTTATGTGTGCCAAACGTCTTGCCCGAGAAGTAAGCACCAACGTCCGCACCCCAAACAAGTATCATTGTCCATAGAAGCAGCCATTCACCCTCAGGCAATCGCTTCAACAAGACCAAACCCATCCATGCACCCAGCATAAGCAAAAGACCCACCGCCAAATGCACGAGGCGCACACTTAACCAATGATTTCCCGCGGGATAGATGAACACCATGATCAATGCCCAGACCCAAAATAGAGAAACACCGATTAGCCCGTACAACATGTACATTGTTTCAATCATCCAATAGGCAGCAAACCAGTACACACCTATATAGACTGTTTTTTGCGCAAGGCTATGCAAGCCTGCAAGATTGCCCCATTCATATAGAGCAATACTGGCCAACATTAAAAAACTCAGTGTGAACACTGCCTCAGAGGTGAAGAACAGCATAAGTATTACTAGTGGCGCTGCTATCAATGCAGCAATGACGCGGGTTTTCAGCATGACTGAAATTTACCTGAGCATGCAACCAGACTCAACAAATACAACTAGTTTCGCTCTCCGAAACGGCGCTCGCGGCAGGAAAAATTGCTAACCGCGTCTTCAAGCGTTTTCAAAGAAAAGTCAGGCCAGTAAATTTCCGAAAAAATCAACTCTGTATAGGCCATATCCCACAACATGAAATTACTGATTCGGTTGTCACCGCCCGTGCGAATACACAGGTCTGGTGGGGGTACATCACCCAGTGACAATTGTGACTGAAAACGCGCATCCGTGATGTCTTCTGGATCCAGTTCACCCGCCTGCACAGCCAGAGCAAGTTGCTTTGCAGCATTGGTAATATCCCAACGCCCACCAAAATTAGCCGCGATCGACAGCGTCATTCTCGTATTTTTCAGGGTAAGTTGTTCCGCACGGGTCATTAACATTTGAATCTTGCCAGAAAACCGTGAGCGGTCGCCAATAACCCGTAATCGCACATTTCGTTTAGCCAATTCATCGACATCGTCTTCCAGCAAGCGCGTCATGAGGCCCAGCAACAACTCGACTTCAGGTTTAGGACGCTGCCAATTTTCGGTACTGAAGGCAAACAGTGTAAGGTATTTCACACCCAGATCGGCACAGGCTTCTGCTACAGGACGTACATTTTTCGCCCCGGCTCGATGTCCAGCCGCACCAGGCAGGTGCCGGGACTTAGCCCATCGATTGTTCCCATCCATTATAATTGCCAAATGCCGAGGCACTATATAAGAACTTACTGAGGTTTCTGATGATCTTGTTAATTCCGACATCTTTAGCTGATAAAATCCATGTAAATTATTGCTAAGCAGACAAATTGTATCGTTATATCTGCAATAAGTCGGATTCTTTTTCCGCTAAAGCGTGATCAACATCAGCTATTTTGGCATCAGTTAGTTTTTGAATCTGCTCTGAAGCTTTGTGAGCCTCGTCTTTACTGATTTCAGACTCCTTTTCAAAGTCTTTAATATGGGTCAATGCATCGCGACGAATATTCCGTACCGCGATTCGGCCATTTTCTGCTTCATTTCGTGCAACTTTGGTCAAATTCTGGCGATTCTCTTCTGTAAGAGGCGGCATTGGCAAGCGAATGACATCTCCCGTCGTGGTAGGCGTAATGCCAACACCACTGCGCAAAATGGCCTTTTCGATCTCAACAATCATATGCTTTTCCCAGGGCGTAACCGTCAAATTGCGCGCATCCTCTACGATAACAGCGGCTACCTGATTTAAGGGCGTATCCACCCCATAGTACGGCACCACAATGCCATCCAGTATGTCTGGAGACGCCCTACCGGTCCTAATTTTGCCAAATGCACTGCGTATAGCTTCGACGGATTTATCCATCCGTGTCCCAGCATCTTCGAGTATTTCGTTAATCACGCTACAGTTCCTGACGAATTATTCTCACAGCTTATAACAGTTCCCACTTTCTTGCCTTGTGCAATATCGCGCAATGCACCTGGCAAAGCCATATCAAACACCACAATCGGCAGCTTATGATCCCTGCACAGGGTCATAGCAGAGAGATCCATCACTTTTAGTTCTTTCTGAATTACTTCGTCAAAGCTCAAGGCACCGTAGCGTTGAGCATTTTTGTTTATCTCCGGATCAGAGTCATAAACACCGTCGACTTTGGTCCCTTTCAGAACCATGTCTGCGGCTATTTCGATACCGCGCAAACTAGCCGCGGAATCTGTTGTAAAAAATGGGTTACTGGTACCCCCACCAAATATGACAACTTCTCCGCGCTCAAGCAAGCGAACAGCCTTAGCCCGAGAATAACCGTCCACAATTGAATGAATATCTACAGCAGAGAGTACTCTGGAAGGTACATTTATACTCAACAATACATCACGCAACGCCAGCGCATTCATTATCGTTGCCAGCATACCCATGTGATCACCGGTTACGCGATCCATGCCGGCAGCCTGTAAGGTTGCTCCCCGAAACAAGTTGCCACCACCCAGCACGACGCCGACCTCAACGCCATCTGCTATTACATCTCTTATCTCACTTGCTATGCGCAGAACAACTTTGGGGTCAATGCCAAAGTCCAACTCTCCAGCAAGAGCCTCTCCACTAAGCTTGAGTAACAATCGCATTCTTGTTCTCCCGCAGAACCAACGCTATTCTTCTACGACCATTATCGCTTATTTACCTGGCAGCTGAGCGGCCACTTCTGCAGCAAAATCCATCTCTTCCAATTCAATGCCCTCACCGACCTCCAAGCGTGCAAATGCATTGCACTCAGACTGGCTTTCAGATAGTAATTTACCCACTTTCATATTCGGGTCCATCACAAAAGCCTGCTCAGTTTAACTAATCTCAGCCAAGTATTTACGTACTTTACCAGCAACCATTTTTTCAATGATTTCTGGCGGCTTGCCACTTTCTTCTGCCTGGGCTGTAAATATCTCACGTTCCTTGGCTATGGCATCTTCAGAAACCTGATCGCTGCTGACAACTTCCGGTTTACTTGCAGTGACGTGCATGGCTATTTTTCGGCCCAGCTCCTCGTCACCTCCGGTAAGTGCAACGAGACAACCCTGCCGCTTATCGCCATGGATATAGTGATAAACCTTACCCGCTGGACATTCTACTCTGCCGATGCGCCTTACCGTAATATTTTCACCAATTTCCTGAACCAGCTTTTCCCGTTCGTCAGTCAGCGGCCCAGCCATAAGCGCGTCAACGTCTTCACCACCATGGTTAAATGCGCTATCTGCAATTCGATCGACAAAAGCGATGAATTTTTCGTTCAACGCAGCAAAATCCGTCTCTATATTTACCTCGACCAAAACACCCGTCTTTCCATCATCACTAATTTTCACACCAAGCAACCCATTGGCAGCGGTTCTTCCTGCTTTTTTTGCAGCTTTTAGAGCACTGGATTTACGCAAAGTACTAATTGCCAGTTCCATGTCTCCATCTGCTTCTGTCAACGCGCGCTTGCAATCCATCATGCCAAGCCCGGTTCTTTCTCGCAGCTCTTTCACTTGTGCGGCTGTAACTTTGGCCATTTCTACCCTCTTAAAATAACGTGGGTGCCGATATGCTCGGCACCCATTAGAAAATTGCTGCGGCTCGCAGCATACTCTTGAATTCTAAACCCCTAACAAATAGGGGCTAGGCTTGCGCAGGCTTCTCTGCAGCCTCAGTAGCGGGTGCAGCTGCTGCCTGTGTTGCTACCGCATCAGTAGCTGTCTCTTCAACGGCTTCAGTCGCAGGCACTTCAACAAATTCGTCCTCAGCAACATCAACCTCATTCTCAGCCAGACCCGAATCTATGGCGTCGGCCACGGCGGTAACGTACAAACGAATCGCTCGAATAGCATCATCGTTACCAGGGATAACGTAATCAACACCGGCGGGATCACTATTTGTATCGACAATGGCGATAACCGGAATGCCCAGTTTATTAGCTTCCTGAATTGCTATTCGCTCATGCTGAACATCAATAACAAACATAGCATCAGGTAATCCACCCATGTCCTTAATACCACCCAGACTACGCTCCAGCTTATCCTTCAAGCGTGTTTTTTGCAGGGCTTCTTTCTTGGTCAATTTTTCAAAAGTACCATCTTCGGACTGTACTTCCAGATCCTTCAATTTACGAATTGACGCCTTAATTGTTTTGTAATTCGTCAACATCCCACCCAGCCAACGCTGGTCCACATAGGGCATGCCTACACGCTGTGCCTGTTCCTTGATCACTTTGCTAGCAGCACGTTTAGTGCCTACAAAGAGCAGTTTTTGCTTTCGGGAAGCCAACAATTGTACAAACGCCAGCGATTCAGTGAATGCAGGCATTGTGAGTTCTAAATTGATGATGTGTACTTTATTGCGGGCGCCAAAAATGTACGAATCCATTTTCGGGTTCCAAAAACGAGTTTGATGGCCAAAGTGTACCCCTGCGGCCAACATGTCGCGCATACTGATTGTGCTCATATATTTCTCCGGGTTGAGCCTCCACGCACCCCATTCCCAGACCTTGCGGCACCCATGGAAATGTGTCGATGTGTGTGAGTAGTTTTAAGTAAAATTAGCATAGCTGCAGGCAATATCGATCGAATCAGACATCAACTATAGTTATACAAAGCGAGCTTAGCATAACTGACCAAATAACATTTTCGATTTTCATTGCCTGTCAGCGCCGCGCTTTATACCATAAACGGGTAATTGCATAAACTAATCTTTGGAATATTTTTATGGACGCGTCCTCAATGGCTAACCCTCAAACCCCGATAAATAAGATGGGAAAATCCGGAACCGTCATTCAGAATAGCCAGCAACATGATAATATGCGCATTGCAGGCAGGCTAGCTGCCCAGGTACTGGACATGATTGAAGAACATGTACAGCCCGGAGTTACTACTGATACGCTAGACAAATTATGCCATGACTACATCGTGGAAGAACTCGGCTGTATACCTGCCCCACTGAATTATGGTGGCGGTGGCAGCCAAATGCCCTTCCCGAAATCAATTTGCACATCGGTCAATCATGTCATCTGTCACGGTATACCCACTGATAAGAAAAAACTGAAGAATGGAGACGTACTAAACATTGATATCACCGTGATTAAAGAGGGTTTTTATGGTGATACCAGCAAAATGTTCTGTGTGGGGGAAACCAGTGTGCTGGCTAAAAGGCTGCTAAAAGTCACCCAGGAATGCCTTTATTTAGCTATTGAGCAGGTCCGTCCCGGGGCCAAACTCGGGGACATCGGCTCAGCCATTCAAGCTCACGCTGAAAAAAACCGATTCTCCATCGTCAGAGAATTTTGCGGTCACGGGATAGGCACAGTATTCCATGGGGACCCCCAGGTCGTACACTACGGTAAATCGGATTCAGGTATGACACTTACACCCGGCATGTGCTTTACCATTGAGCCAATGATCAATGCGGGGAAACGACACATTAAAATATTACCAGATGAATGGACCGCAGTTACCAAAGACCACAAATTATCAGCACAATGGGAGCACACCGTAATGGTTACCCAAACGGGCGTAGAAGTGTTCACCCTGCGCGCAGAGGAAACACCAACCTGGAAAGTGTAGTAGAACAGCCCTGAGCTTTTTATGAACAGCCCTGAGCCGTTCTTGTAAACAGCCCTGAGCTTTTTTTATGAACAGCCCTGAGCGGTTCTTGTAAACAGCCCTGAGCTTTTTTATGAACAGCCCTGAGCGGTTCTTGTAAACAGCGCTGAGCCGTTCTTATAAACAGCCCTGAGCCTGGGTCAACAAATTAAAGAGTGTAAACAACCTTGAACAATGAAATAAAAGCAGATGTCCCTCAGTTAAGCATCCCCCAGCGAATGAAAGCCTTCAACGATGAATCCGCCACTGAGTTCTGGCAGACATCTCGCAACATTGATGAACTTGTATGTGAACGTGCGCTGAAATTTGATCAGATCATCATAGAGCTTTGGCAGGCCGCCGACTGGCCAGAATCTGCCATTGATAAGATAGGTTTATACGCAGTAGGCGGCTACGGGCGTGGAGAGTTACATCCCCATTCAGACATCGACCTGTTGATTCTCGTGATTGGTCAGCCTGAAAATCACACACAACAAATAGAAACATTTATTCAGAGCCTATGGGATCTGAAGGTAAATATTGGCCATAGCGTGCGTAACCTCGAGGAACTGTATGAAGAAAGCAAAGCCGACATTTCTGTCGCCACGTCAATACTTGAGAGACGGCAACTAGTTGGGCCAGCCAGTCTGGACCGGTCCATTGGCGATCTGTTTGCATCAGATGAAATATGGCCCAATGCAAAATTTTTTAAAGCCAAGCGAGACGAGCAAGAGAAACGATACGACAGACATGCCGACACCGAATACAACCTTGAACCCAATATCAAAAGCTCTCCGGGCGGACTACGCGACATTCAAACCATAAACTGGATAACCAGGCGTTTTTTTGGCTCAGCATTGCCAACGGACCTGGTTAGCAGAAATGTGTTAACAGAAAAAGAAAGCCAGGCCCTGCAGAATGGTCGGCGTTTTTTGTGGCAGGTAAGATTTGGACTGCATTTACTTTCTGGAAGAGGAGAAGATAGACTTTTATTTGATTATCAACGGGAGTTAGCGAAGAAATTCGGCTACACCAACAGTTCTGGACAGTTAGCTGTTGAACAGTTTATGCACCACTACTATCGAGTAGTGCTGGAAATAAGAGAAATAAACGACCTTCTGCTACAACACTTTGATGAAGCTATTCTGCGAGCACATTATGCCCCGAAAATCGAACCCATTAACGACTATTTTCAAATCAGGGACGATTATATACAGGTTACCGACAACACAGTTTTCGAAAGCAGACCCGCCGCTCTTTTAGAAATGTTTGTCATCATGGCCAACCGCCAAGACATTGCCGGCGTACGTGCTTCAACCATTCGACTGGTTAAGAACAGCTTACACCTAATCGATGATTCATTCCGTGAAAACCCGGAAGCAAATGGTTATTTTATGCAGTTACTAAGAGCACCCTACTCTCTTGTAGCACAACTTACACGAATGCGCCGATATGGCATTCTCGGTAAATACATTAAGGAATTTGGTAAAATTGTTGGCCAAATGCAACATGACCTGTTCCACATCTATACTGTGGATGCACACACCGTGATGGTAATCCGCAATATGCAGCTCTTTAAGAAGACCAGCAGCCAGGACAAATTTCCAGTTGCGCACCATTGCATCAATAACATCGAAAAAATTGAACTGCTCTATTTGGCAGGGTTATTCCACGATATAGGCAAAGGTCGCGGTGGTGATCATTCCGAGCTTGGAGCCGTTGATGCGGTAGCATTCTGTAAACGACATGCCCTGTCAGCCGAAGATACGGACCTGGTTGAATGGCTGATCAAATCCCACCTTTTGATGTCAGCGGTGGCACAACGTCAAGATATATATGACCCCGATGTCATACAGAAATTTGCACGTTTAGTCGAGACTGAAGCACGGCTGGATTATCTGTACACTTTGACTGTTGCCGATATCAACTCCACAAATCCAACGCTATGGAACAACTGGCGAGCTACGCTAATGCGCTCGCTCTACGTTGAGACGCGAAAAACCCTAAGGCGTAACCCTGAAGATTTCATCGACAGAAGTACCTATATTAATGGGATCATTTCTGTAACCCTTGAACGCCTCAAAGAAAGAGGTATCAGTATTCAGCGTGCTCGAGCGATATGGGAAAGACCAGAACCTGAGTTCTTTTTGCAACACTCTCCTGTGCAAATCGCAGCAATGACTGAAGCAATAGAAAATCGCAGCCAAGCACAAATCGACAACAACGTCCCCGTGATTCTGATTCGTGATTTTGCCGACCGAGGCAGCGAAGAAGGCGCAACTGAAATTTTCCTCTACGCCAAAAATCAACCGCACCTGTTCACTCTGGCTGTAATGGCAATGGACAACCTGGAATTATCCGTACTGGCCGCACATTTGCATACCTCTCCCAACGATATGTCATTTAGCAGCTACGTAGTACTGGATGAATCTGGCAAACCCATGGGAGAAAAGTCCCCCAAGCGCGATCAACTTCGCGAGCTGCTGACACGCTATATAGCCACCCCGGCACCAGATCCAACAATTTTTGAGGGGCGTTCCAAACGTTTAGTTCCACGCCGGCTAAAACAATTTAAGATTCCCACTATGGCCAGTATAGACTGCAATGAAAGTCAAAATTACTCCGTTCTCAGCGTAACTACTTCCGACCGCCCCGGGCTGCTTGCACACATTGGAACAATTTTCCTAGACCTGGGTATATCGGTACGAAGCGCAAAAATTACTACCCTGGGAGAGAAAGTCGAAGATGTATTCTACATTACCGATATGGACAACAAACCGATCATTGATGATAAAAGCGCACACAGCCTTACTTCTACAATCTGCACACAACTGGACGAAGAACCTTAGCACACCTAATTTGGGCCAGGGATCCCACACTGCGGGAGATTGTGGTAGTTTATGCACTTCTTTAAATACGGTGTTTGAGTAATGACTACGATGTTTGCGTTTGGATTTGGTATTGCAGCTACAAATGAGAAAGGAGAGTGCCTGGATACTTTTTTCCCGCTGCCCATATATGAACCCGACGTACAACTGGCGGCATATCTAGATAAAGCTTTCGATGATGGCGTCAATGAGTTGTCTACCCAGCAATTGAACAAAATCATCGAACCGCTTTCAGGTTTAGGTAACCAGCAAGCTGATGCCCAAGCGCATATTGTGCGTGCCTTTTCTGCCAGCACTGCTTCTGCCGACACTGCAAACGCCAAGTTAGTAGCGGTAAAGCTGAACGCGGATTTGGCCATCCTGTCCACGCCCGAAGCCTATTTAAAACTGCACCTGCTTTCGCATTGTTTATGCCTGCCAAATTCAATGAATCTGGATGGGTTATTTGAGAAACTGCCAACGGTTTGCTGGACGACAGCTGGACCCGTAGACCCTTCAGAAATAACTGACCGACTGACAAGCGCCCGCTTGAAAGGGCAACACCTGGAGGTTCAGTCCGTCGATAAATTCCCACGCATGACTAACTATGTCATTCCCCCGGGAGTCCGAATTGCTGATGCCAGTCGAGTGCGTCTCGGTGCTTACCTTGGTGCCGGAACAACCGTGATGCATGCAGGATGTGTTAATTTCAACGCAGGCGCACTGGGTCCAAACATGATCGAAGGACGCATCTCGCAAGGTGTTGTGGTCGGGGCGCATAGTGACCTTGGCGGTAGCTCTTCAACCATGGGTACCCTCTCCGGTGGCGGAAAGATCAAACTCTCCCTGGGCGAGAACTGCCTGGTGGGTGCCAATGCGGGCACCGGCATTCCCCTGGGCGATCGCTGCACGATAGAGGCTGGGCTATATATCACGGCCGGGACACACGTAGAATTGCTCGCTAACGATGGGAAAGCCAGCAAGATTATCAAAGCACGCGAACTTGCCGGGCAAAGCGATTTATTGTTTATTCGACACAGCCAAACCGGCAAAGTAATTTGTCGAACCAATTTGGCGGCAGTTGAATTAAACGAAACCTTGCATGCAAACAACTAAATTGATGTTTGCCCTCAAAATTTAGCAATACAATGAATAACAAACCATCTATGCAAACGCTGGAGTTAACCAAGGCACTATTGTGTTTAGAATCGGTAACTCCGGCAGACGCCGGTTGCCAAAAACTTATTGCTAAACGGCTAGGTAAATTGAATTTTGCAATCTCCGATCTACATTTTGGAGAAGTGGATAATTTGTGGGCTATTCGTGAAGGTAAAATCCAGAAGCCTCTCATAGTTTTTGCAGGACACACAGATGTAGTTCCTACGGGTCCGTTAAGTGAATGGCAATCTCCTCCTTTCGTACCCAGCATTCGAGACGGATACCTGTATGGTCGAGGGGCGGCAGACATGAAATCCAGCCTTGCCGCTATGGTCGTGGCAGTGGAAAAATTTGTGGACCGTTATCCGAAGCATGATGGAAGTATTGGCTTCCTGATAACCAGCGATGAAGAAGGCGAAGCCCGGGATGGCACAAAACGTGTTATCGAACACCTCACAGAACAAAGCTGTTACATAGACTATTGCATCGTCGGGGAACCCTCCAGTGATGTGCAGCTGGGCGACACGGTAAAATGTGGACGCCGTGGTTCACTGAGCGGTGAGCTCATTATCAGAGGAAAACAAGGCCACGTAGCCTACCCTCATTTGGCAATTAATCCGATTCACCAGGCAATATCCGCGTTGAATAAGCTTCTCTCTCAACAGTGGGCAGCAGCAAACCAATATTTTCCCGCAACCAGCCTGCAAGTTTCCAATATCAATGCCGGAACAGGTGCCGGAAATGTCATACCCGGTATTTTGACCGCTGCTTTTAATTTTCGCTTTAATCCAGAGCAAAATATTGAACAATTAAAAGCCAAAACTGAAAGTATATTTTCCGGTTATGGACTGGACTATTCTATTGAGTGGAAACTCAGCGGCGTGCCTTTTATTACCCCGGAAGGTAGATTGACCAAAGCTGTGCGTGCTGCTGTTCAAAGCGCATGTAACATAACACCGCAGTTTTCCACTTCAGGGGGCACTTCAGATGGTCGTTTTATCGCCCCGACCGGAACCGACGTAGTAGAAATTGGCCCGGTGAATGCCACTATTCATATGATAGACGAGCGCGTATACCTTCCGGACCTTACCTTGCTCGAAAACATCTATTTCAACACACTGGAAAACCTGCTGATAAATCCGTCTGATACTGCGCCGGCATGAAACCACGCACAAAATATCTTTTACTAGGCGTTACCGTCTGCCTGGTCTATGCCATCACCTTCGCACCAGCCTCACTGGTAAAACAAGCTCTGGAAACAAATACCAAAATATCTGTTTCTGAGTTAGCTGGGTCTCTCTGGGCAGGTCAGGCATCTTTGCACGTGGCCGGGCAGCAGGCAGGCGAGTACAGCACATTTAATCTCGGGCAAATCTCCTGGCACTTTGCCCCGCTGTCTGTGTTTTCCCTGCAACTCGTTTACGATATTCAACTCCAAGCAGATACGCACACTTTTAAGGGACGACTGTCTCAATCCATGCACCACTCTCAGGTATCCGGCGAGGCAGTCACCCAAACAGAATTATTGAACCAGCTGTTACTGCCTTACGACATCCATGTTGCAGGTAATCTCACCATAAAAGCATTTGATCTACAGATAAAAACGGCTTCGCTTTCAGAATCTAACTTACCGGAAATTACGCAGCTACAAGGTCAAATACATTGGCCTGGCGGCCCCATTGAATACCGACTTAGCGGTCAAACGGCAACTATCGACTTACCCGCCCTGCAAGCCCTTCTATCCCTGGAGGATGAAATGCCAAATCTCCGTATTTATCAACAATCTGAAATAAGCGCGACCTCAGATCCGCGCATCCCGCTGATTCTGGGTAGCCTGGACAAAAACGGCTGGGTTAGCCTGGGTATTACAAAAAAATTCACGCACATGATAGAGCGACCCTGGTCAGGAAGTGAGCCAGATCACGCCGTGGTTCTGGAGGTGCAAGAGAAACTGCTTTAGAATCAGCGAATCAAATTCGAGATGTAAATTCATTGCATGCGCTGATCGATAAAAGTATTGAACCCATCCGTGTACTGCTGGTCATTTTGCTGGCCGTCACTGTGGCTCAAACAGGCTGGTTCTTCATTACCGGCCCGACGCCAGAAGTATTAACGCCACAAAGCGCGGATCGTACAATTGTCGCCCGCCCTAGCCTGAGCATTCTCGATGTCGCTGATCTGAATTTATTTGGAAATGCCACATCCATGAGCATTGACCGCGTGGAGAGCAATTTTAATGCCAGTCAAACGCGTCTGCGCCTGGAATTGCAAGCTGTTTTTCAAGCTGATCACCCCGAAAATTCTGCGGCCATTGTTGCGGAGTCTAAACGCCCGGGATTATTGTACAAAATCGGTAGCAAAATGCCCGGCAACGCTATTCTACAGGAAGTATTTGCCGATCGAATCGTGCTAAAGCGCGGTGGGGTATTTGAGACGCTGCGGTTTCCCAAATCAAAAGAACTGCTTACAGGCGCTCAGCATAAACGCTCCACGCTATTTTCAGCTAAAACCGGCAGCACACCTGCCGGCCAAAAACTTTCCTCGGCAAATACTAATGGCAGCAACCCGGCAATTTCACCTTTGCCTCCTGAAGCTTTCGCCAATACCACTAGTACTAACAGCGAACTGAGCAGAGCCATAAGCCAATTTCAAACGAATCTCAAGAATGATCCCAAAACCACGCTGAAACAAATTGGCCTATCGCCTGTAAACTCGGGTAATGCGGATGGATATCGCCTGGGTGGACTTTCAAACTCCCCATATTTAAAACAAACAGGTTTACAAGCCAATGACGTGATACTCTCTGTAAATAATCAGCCTGTTGGAGATATACAACAGGATCAAATACGCATAGCAAATGTACTCGCACAAGGATCTGCTCGTCTAGAAGTGCTGCGCGGAGACCGAAGATTTTTCGTGACAGCATCTCTCAAGTAATCATAATGACAAACTCGACCCCCCCGATCTCAATTAAATCTTTCCGCCAGTTAGTGCTATGCATCATTGTTCTATTAGCTGGAGCTGGGTCCTTCCGTGCCTTCGGTCAGGAAAACACCTGGCAGCTTAATATCAAAAATGCTGATATCAGTGAGTTCACTAATCAAGTTGCCGCCATGACAGGCAAAACCTTTATTATCAGCCCAAAAGTTAAAGGCAAAGTCACTGTCATCTCTAATTCCCGGATGAACAAGGAAGGTATATATCAGCTATTTCTTTCTGTCCTTAGAGTGCATGGATTTACCACCATAGAAAGTGGTGACATCGTAAAAATAGAACAGCTGACTTTGGCCAAACAATCACCCAGTGTCACCGGTGAAGCATTCGGCGAACAATTAATCACGCGTGTAATCGCCGTAAATAATCTTAATTCTCAGGAATTGGTTAAAATATTACGGCCACTGATTCCACAACAAGGCAGCATTGGTTTTCTAACAAATCCCAATGTTCTGATTATCGGAGATCACGTTGATAACATTAATCGGCTGATAAAAATCATTCGTCAAATTGACGTTGCAGACGAAGATGAAATCGTAGTAGTTCCTTTAAAGGATGCCTGGGTCGGCACTATTGTGTCTTTGCTAGAGAAACTTGCGCCCCAGCAACTCGCTCAGGGAGCCAAAGGCCCGCAGCGTATCACCGTTATTGCAAATGAACGTAATAACAGTTTGATTTTGCGTGGCAAATCGAAACCCGTTGGCGTGATGCTAAAACTGGTAAATAAACTGGATAAACCCGCCACGGCCAGCGGAACAACCCAAGTATATTATCTCGGTCATGCTGACGCAGAGGAAACCGCAAGCATAGTTAATGCCCTTATTTCCTCGAATAAAAAAGGAAGCGGCGACTCCAGCACGCAACAGGCAACCAGCATTCAAGCAGATGTGTCTCTAAATGCACTGGTTGTTAGAGCCGAACCCAGTGTTATGCGAGATGTCTCTGAAACGGTAAAACTACTCGATGTGTCCCGCACACAGGTGCTAATTGAAGCAGCAATAGTAGAAATTTCCCTGGATAATTCTGATTCTTTAGGGGTAACCATTGCCGGCGTAGATAGTAGTGGATCATCTGTACCATTGTTCAATACCGCTCTAACAGGTGCTTTGGGTACCCTACTTAAAGATTTAATTCCCACCGACCCCACAGCACCCCCTGGCAATGCCCCCATTGCTGCCACAGCCGGGCTGACAACTCCCACTATAGCTGTTGCAAAAGTCGATCCCGATGGCATTTCGTTTTCGGCAATAGTACAAGCATTATCAAGCGCCACCCAAGCAAATTTACTCTCTACACCCCATATAACAACCGTAGACAATAAAGAAGCAAAAATTTCTGTAGGCCAGGAAGTGCCTATTCGTACCGGTGAATTCACCTCGGGAAATAATGGTTCAACCAACCCATTTACAACCATTCAACGCAAGGATGTGGGATTGGAGTTGATAGTTACTCCACATGTCTACGATGGCTCCAGGGTCCGACTGGAGATTTCCCAGGAGGTATCCAGTGTTGTTCCTTCCGTGAGCATCGGGGACGGTGGATTCTCTGATATCGTTACCAATAAACGCACGTTGGATACCACGGTTATTGCCGACGATGGGCAAACCATTGTCCTGGGTGGACTGATACAGGACGACACCACACATATCGATAGCAAAGTTCCTCTATTGGGAGACATCCCCGTGTTAGGCCGATTATTTCGCAGCACCTCCTCGCAAAAGATCAAAAAGAGTTTGCTGGTTTTTCTTCGCCCAACTGTTCTGCGCTCAGATAAAGATGTAAAAGCAGTAACCGATCGAAAGTACGCTGATATATGGGAAATCTCTATCGAATCGGAAGATACTGAGTCCCCCTCTATTGCTCCGCCCGCCATTGAGGAACTCTACAAAGGTCTCAATAGAGCCCGTGGGAATTAGAAGCAGGCTTTTTCATCTGCGCTTTGCACTCACCCGCGCCCTCATAAATTGGTGGACCAAACCCACTATTATTGGTTCTCACAGGCTTAAATCTCATACGACTTATTGTTATGTTTTAAATACGCACTCGATAACTGATCTAGCAATCCTCGACCAAACCTGTCGAGGGCTGAATATTGACGCTCCTCTTGCGCCTTTAGCACTTTTGGCCCCTCCAGCACCCCTCGCCCCACTAAATCAACATTATTTTTTTCTGCACTCACGGAAACGATTCTTCCGAAGTTTGAAGCATCTTCGTGGCAACCCGAAACAATTAATAACACTTAACAACTATTTCCGTGAACCGCATAACGAAACGCCTGTTGCCTTATTGCCTATCTCTATATTCTGGAGCCATGCACCGGATAAGGAGCGCTCTCTGTTCAGGCTGCTGTTTTCCGAACACTGGCGAGTTACCTCCAGAATGCGCCGAATACTGGCTCTGCTACTGAACAGAAAACACATAACTGTTCAAATTGGAGAGGCCATATCGCTGTCTTCTATCGTACAAAAAAGCTTAAAAGACGCACTGGATGAAGAACGCTTGCTGCGTAGAGAGATGCGTATTTTACGTGTTGCCTTTAAAAAACACCGTACAGCTTTTCTCGGACCAGATCGCTCTCACAGACGCACCTTGCTCAACGAAATTGTTAGTAGCGGTGATGTGCAGACTGCGATACTGGCCTCGGATGAAAAAAAGGCCCAGCGACTTGCCTTAAAACATGCAAATACCATTGTTTCAGACATCTCAACGGTAAATGTACGTTTTTTACACATAGCACTCAGCTGGTTTTGGAACAGAATATATGATGGAGTCGAGGTACATGGCTTAAATCAAATCAGCAGCATTGCAGAGACTGCGAGTATAGTTTACATACCCGCCCACCGCAGCCACATAGATTATCTTTTACTGAGTTACCTGCTCTACAGCCAGGGCCTGCAACTGCCCCATGTGGCTGCGGGGGACAACCTGAACATTCCTATCGTCGGTCCTATACTGCGAAGGGCCGGCGCTTTTTTTATGCGCAGGAGCTTCCGCAACGCTCCTTTATACAGTGCCGTGTTCAAAGAATATTTCAGTCAGCTATTAATTCGTGGCTATTCGATTAAATTTTTTTTGGAAGGCGGGCGCACTAGAACAGGGCGGCTCCTGCCTGCAAAGGCTGGCTTGCTAAATATGACCATCACCACAGTTCAGCAAAATCCCCACAAATCTATTGTGCTGGTACCTGTATATATAGGCTACGAAAAACTTATTGAGGCCAACAGCTACTTCAAGGAACTTCGCGGCGAGCAAAAAACAGGCGAATCTATAGGAGATATCATTCAAAATATTCGCCTGATTAGACAGTCATTCGGTAAAGTTTATGTAAATTTCGGGGAGCCTATCTATCTAGCGGATTTTTTGAAACGTCAGAGCCTCACTTCAAAACAATCTCTCTCTCAAGCCCTTAAAAACTCAACTTCTGAAAATTCAATAAATGCAAGTTCTGATGCAAAGCTGCATGACCTGTCCCAGCGGCTGGGGAGTGAAATACTCACAAGAATTAATGCAGCAAGTGCAGTTAACCCGGTTAATCTGGTCGCCATGGTGAGTTTGTGCACGCCGAAATTGGCCATAGACGAGCTTTTACTTAGCCAGCAAATAGATGTCTATCTTGATTTGCTCAGCAACTACAATTCATGGCGTGGCACGTTTACTCTGCCCGACCTAAACGGCCAGGAATGTATTAGTCACGTCGAATCACTTGGCATGCTCAAACGCGAACAGCATGATGCTGGGGATATCTTATATCTTGATGACTATAGTGGCGTCCTGTTTACCTGGTACCGTAATAACGTCTTACATACACTTGCGCTGCCTTCTTTGCTGGCCTGCCTTATAATTGAGCGCCGCTCTCTGGATAGAAAATCATGTTTATCTATGGCTATTACGGTATTTCCTTTTCTAAGCCATGAACTGAATATGCCACCCATCAATGAAGAACAAATTGATTTTTGGCTAAACCTGCTAACCCAAAAGCAGTTACTTAATCAGCAAACCCCAGCTAAAAGCCAACGCTCGCCAACCACCCTGTACTCCCCTCCGGCACCTCATTCACCCGGTTACTACCAACTTGATCTACTGGCCAGACTGGTCATGCAAACGCTGGAGCGCTTCTATATTGTCATCGGTTTGCTTAAACAGGCTGGTTCCGGTCAGCTTGATCAGGAAGCCCTGGAAAATAAGTGCATTAAAATCGCTGAGAGAATTTCGAGACTGTACGGATTAAATGCCCCTGAATTTTTTGACAAACGCTTGTTCCAGGGGTTTTTACATGCCTTGCTCAATGCTGCTGTCATCACCGAAAATAGCGCTGGTAAACTTGAATTCGGCGAACTGATTTCACAGGTCTACCGAAGCTCCGACCGGGTCATCAGAAAAGAATTCCGCTACGCAGTATTAAGAGCTCGCCAGTAACGCATTGCGAAAACCATCACCCACTATAATGACTCAGTGAGCCGTATGAGCAATTTTTTTATAACCACAGGCTGTTCATACCCTCAGGCACCCCCTAAGCCACGGTACACGTCATAACGAATAGTGCGACCAACAACCTTCCAATCTGGCTTGAGCACCTCAGGATCGGTACGACGCCGCTTAAGTACAACCCGCTTCACCGCGAACCGGCGTGCCATTGCAATCACATTAGCCAACGAAAGCTCACTTTGGTTATTTTCGGCAAAGGGTAACAAACGAGCCAAAAGTTGCGCACGGCGGTTAGGCAGCGCTTTTTTATTTCGCCCCGGAAACATAGGATCAAGATAAATAACATCGTAACGTTTAACGCTGTGCGCTTTTTCCGCTATCTCTGAGTTTTCTCCAGATAACAATTTCAGTTGCTCAATTGCATCAGTGCATTGAATACTGAACTCGCTTTCACAAATACCCAAACGATCCAGCGCATCACACAACAAAACAAACATAACCGGAGACCGTTCCAGCATTTGCACACGCGCACCCATACCTAACATCACCATTGCATCCATACCAAAACCGGCCATTGCATCCAATATATTCAACTTAGGGTGTTTATCAATTCCAAGGCTTCGCGCTAAATGTAATTTATTGCCGGACTTCAATTTTGCTCGTACGGCATTTAGATCTGCATAGGCAGTTAATGACTCCTTCTCAAACCCAAGCTCCAGGCGGCCATCATGGGCCCACAAGAAAAACCCTGAATCTACTGACGGACGACTGCAAGAGATATCGACTGACATACCCAATTTACTCGCCGCTTTGCCAGCACGCTCAGTTTCTGCTTCGGTGGAAAATATACGAATCATCACGTGATTATAAAGGCTAAAGCCCTGAGATTATATTCTTAGCTACCATGGTATTTTTTAGGCAATTAGATCAATCTTGAATGGCTTGGGTGCGTTAAGAATAGTTGCCGTACTTGAATAGGTAAGCCTCGCCATATTTGCCATTAAAGGCCTGGGCGGTATACGTTCAAGATTAATTTCTGATGAACTTTCATTAAGAGAAGTGCTAACCGCAGGACGCGGCGCTGAACTTGCTCGAGGTCGAGGCAAATGAATATCAGATATTAACGAAATTCCTGACACCGGATGTAACCCTAATTTCAGTGCATGCGTCAGTATAGACAAGTTTCACAAACTTGCTTTTCAATTTCTGGTTTTTTTCCAGGGCGAAGTACCCTGAAGATAAATAGGCACCGCACTGGCAATATCCACCAAAGCATCGGAAGAACGCGGCGCGTTGAGTAATCCGGCAGCATCTGGTCGAGCACCCAATAATGCCATGCCATGATCAGCATGGGACAAAATGGATAGGCCCTCGCCCTTTTTATCAAAAGCAGCGTCATCAAATACCACGACCCAATCCGGCGCGTTAATATCAACGACTTGGATATCCGTATGACGAAACAAGTTGTCAGCACGACAAATGATTTCGGCACCGCTTTCCCTCAAGCCCCCCTCTTGAATGGCATATGTACCTCTATAATATTCACCGGGCCTTGACTTAATAAAACTCAATATGCCACGAGCACCTGCATATTCAGAAAAGACTCGCGAAGCCAAGGACTGCAAACTGGAAATAGAATATACCGGTAACTCAAAAGGTAAAGCCAAGCCTTGAGTAACCGCGGCCGCGATGCGCGTACCTGTAAATGAACCTGGTCCGCGACCAAAACAAATTGCGGTAAGCTCCCGCACCCGCAGTCCATTGCGTTTCAGCAAATCCCGTACCATTCCCAACACTTCTTGATTATGAGTTCGCGGGATCTCATGATGAATCTGATCGATAGTATTACCAACCTGCAATGCGACCGAGCATGCAACTGTAGAAGTTTCAATTGCCAGCACTCGCTGCTGACTGAGTTCTTGTGTAGTACTATCCATATTGACTATCCATGACACAACATTGTAGCGAGTAGATTATGAATCCGCCGGTTTTAATGAGTATTGATGAAGCACTGGAAAAAATACTGACCAGCGCTCCAGACAAACCACAATATTCCAGTTTCGAATCGAACATCTATAAAAGTTTAACAGATTCTCATTTACGCATCACCGCCAGAGATGTAACGGCACCGTTAAATATTCCGCCATTTCCCGCCTCAGCCATGGATGGTTACGCGGTTGCGTCTAGTGATAATATTTTTACGGAGGAAGCCCCCTATTTGCTACCGCTACAAGGAAAAAGTCTCGCCGGCAATCCCTTCACAAAAGAACTTTTACCCAATCAATGTATCAGAACCACCACCGGCGCATGCCTGCCGGATAGAGCAGACAGTATCGTTATCCAGGAAAACGTTGTTATTAAAAATGACAATATTCAGATATTAACTAAGCCTGAGAAACTCGACCATGTGCGCGAAATTGGTCAGGACGTTAAACACAAGCAACTGCTTTTTCCAGAAGGCACTCAACTCGGCCCTCTGCAACTAGGTTGGCTGGCTGCCTGTGGAATTCCAGAAATAAACGTTTATAGAAAGATCAGAATGGCAGTATTTTCAACGGGTGATGAACTAAAGGAACCTGGTAGTACGCTCAAAGCTGGCGAAATTTTTGAAGCCAACCGTCTGGTTCTGGAAAAGTTGGGAAATACACTGCCAGTTGAAATAACGGATCTCGGAATACTGCCAGACGATGAAAAGCAAATATCCGATGCTCTCAAAACTGCAGCAAAAGATGCAGACATTATTCTTACTTCAGGAGGTGTTTCTGTTGGAGATGCGGACTACG
>JAHRWB010000102.1 GCA_019090385.1 Pseudomonadales bacterium
GATCAGTCGTGGCGGCTGCCTGCGTCGGAGCAGCCGTTGCAAGACTGGCATAATTCATTAATCCAGCTGCTGCCAGTGCGAGTGTCGTGCCTGTTAGTTTGGTTTTTAAGTTGGCTTTCATTTTTATCTCCATAATTTTTTGCTAACAATTTATATGAGTGATTACGTGTTTTCGTGAATCACCACAGTGGGTGACACCCCTTGTGTATAGCGAAACCTGTGCCAGGTTTTAAGTTACTGATATTTATATAAATATAAAAAATAACATTTTCATTTAGTAACAAAGTGTTGCGTGGAAAAAAGAGCATGTAACGAAATGAGCAAATATTTGCTTATGGGAGCGCTGTACCAGTTATCTCAGATTTAAGGGGAGAGCTGTAGGATGTTTGATGAATTACCGTAACGATATGTTGCAATAAACCAAATAGTTTTTCTCGTTTCGTTAAATCTATTTGCAATCTAATTTATTAAAGGGGTTAAAAATCAAATAGATAGGCTTTGGCACGAAGTATGCTCTTTATAGTCTAGTGACAGATGCCTGTTTGTGCCGACTAATCACTACCGCGGTGAGTTTTCCCCGGGTATTCATATCAATGTGTTAAGCAGCGCAGACTAACCTACTTGTATAAGTGTAATAACCGGGAGCTGAAGGGTTATGGATATTAGTTTTTTGCAATCGTTTTCAATGAAAGTGTTAGAGATTAGTGCGCTGTTATTTGTCTTCGTGCTAGGTGTCGGCGTGCTGATATTAATTTATCTCTACCTTTCCGATGTGAGTCAAACCAAACAGGCGATTAGAAAGAACTATCCTGTCGTTGGTCGGTTCCGCTACTTTTTTGAGCACATGGGCGAATTTTTTCGGCAGTATTTTTTTGCTCAGGATCGTGAAGAATTACCGTTTAACCGTGCCCAGCGATCCTGGGCCTACCGGGCTGCTAAAGGTGTTGATTCTACCGTCGCCTTTGGCTCGACCCGGCCGCTCAATGAGCCTGGGGATATTATCTATTTGAATGGTTTGTTTCCTACGCTGACAGAAGATGCATTGCCACCGGAACCGGTGACCATTGGAGAGGGTTACGCTACCGAGCCTTACACGACGACATCTCTGGTGAATATTTCCGGCATGAGCTATGGCGCGCTGTCGACCCCGGCAGTGCGAGCCTTGTCTGCAGGTGCCGCTAAAGCCGGAATCTGGATGAACACGGGGGAGGGTGGTTTATCGCCGTACCACCTTGAAGGCGGCTGCGATATTGTTTTTCAAATTGGCACGGCGAAATACGGTGTGCGTAGCCCGGAAGGTGAACTGTCTGATGAGAAACTCAGGGATATCGCCGCCCACCCCGAGGTGCGCATGTTTGAAATCAAAATGAGTCAGGGTGCCAAGCCCGGCAAGGGCGGCATACTACCCGGCGCAAAAGTTACTGAAGAAATTGCGATCATCCGTGGTATTCCGGCAGGCAGTGATTCGATCAGCCCCAATGGTCATACGGATATCCGTAGCATTGATGACCTGCTCGATAAGTTGTTTCACATTCGCACTGTGACCGGTAGGCCCACTGGTTTTAAAAGCGTGATTGGCGACAGTGCCTGGCTGGATGAAATGTGTGAGGCTATTCATCGACGTGGCTTCGAGTATGCCCCGGACTTTATTACCATAGACAGTGCGGATGGCGGCACCGGGGCCGCACCACAAAGCTTGATCGACTATATGGGCTTACCCATTAAGCGCAGTCTGCCTTTGGTGGTTGATAAGCTGCTTGAGTACCAGCTAAAAGATCGCATAAAAATAATTACCTCGGGCAAATTGATTAACCCCGCAGACGTGGCCTGGGCGTTGAGTGTGGGTGCGGATTTTGTCACCTCAGCACGGGGGTTTATGTTCGCTCTGGGCTGTATTCAGGCCTTGCAATGCAACAAAAACACTTGCCCAACAGGGATCACCACCCATGATGTCGCTTTGCAACGGGGTCTTGATCCCAGCGATAAATCTGAACGGGTTGCTAATTTCGCCAAAAACCTGGCTTACGAAGTGAGCGTGATTGCCCACTCTTGTGGCGTTGAGCAGCCGCGTCAATTGTCACGCAAGCATGCGCAAATTATTAATGCTCAGGGGCTCCCTGAGCCGTTAGAGCAGTTATTCCCGTTGCCTAAGGTGCGCCCAGAATACGGAAACATCCCGGCGGTTCAGGTTGGTGTGGGTCAACCGATGAACGGGCAGGGAGCGTCGTCATGATCCCGGATCTAATCGGCCAAATTCTATTCCTCAGCGGTGTCGCCATTGTCGGTATGCTGATTCACCGCCTGTTAAGATTTGATCTTACGCTGGCTTGTCTGGGGGCAGGGGTCCTTGCTGGCTGGGCCGTGCCTTTGCTCGGCATCGATACTGGTATACGTGCCCATAGCCTCCAGGAACTGGTGTTCTTTGTGATCCTGCCGGTGCTGATTTTTGAGGCGACCTGGCATCTTGACCCTGCTTTGCTGCGGCGTTGGTTGAGTCCCATTGTGCTGCTGGCCACCCTCGGTGTGCTAATCAGTTGTTTCGTGACCGCGGGCCTGGTGTATTTCGGCATTGGTCATCCTGCTGGCTTTCCGTGGATAGCAGCTTTGTTGACCGGGGCGATATTGGCGGCAACCGACCCCATTGCCGTGGTCTCTCAATTAAAAACCCTAAACGCACCGTCTGATCTAGGTACCTTGTTCGAAGGCGAAAGCCTTTTTAATGATGGTGCTGCCGTGGTGTTGTTCGTTATTGTGTTTAGCTTTGCGACCGGGAGCATGGTGGAATCGTCCGGTCACCTGGTGTTTTTTAGCACTGTGTTTTTCGGTGGTTTAGTGCTGGGTGCTTTGCTGGGCCTGGTGGCTGCCATCGTTGTTTTGTTACTGGGCAAGGTTCCCGCCACCAGTGTTGTACTGGTATTTACCGCTTTTGGTGGGTTTTATCTGGCAGAAGAAATACTGCATATATCGGGCATTATGACCATTGTCGCCAGCGCCCTGGTATCGCGGATTGTTCTGAGGGAGCAATCCGCGTTTCTGTCGGGCATCGCTGATACCTGGAGCTGGCTGGGGCTGCTCTTCAACAGTCTGCTATTTGTCTTAATGGGTTTGGTTATTACCTGGGATATGTTCCGGGAACGATGGTTGGCAATGGTGATTGCCATCGCTGCGGCATTGGCAGCCAGGGCCGTCGCCGTCGGTTTTTGCGGTTTGTTGACGCAACCCATGTTGCGGCCGATTCCAGGTGTCTGGCAAATACTGCTGTTTTGGGGCGGTTTGCGTGGCGCGGTCGCCGTCGCTCTGGTGTTGTCGCTGCCAGTGACCTTATCTTACTGGTGGACCATCCAATCGATGGTGTTTGGCGTAGTGATATTTAGTCTGTTGGTGCAGGGTACGACTTTCAAACCCTTAATGCGCTACATTGTAAAAAAGTAGCGAGCAGGATTTACAACAGCTAACAGGCCTTGTAAGTTGCTTGCATGAATTAGATGCAATGGGGCTGGTAATTCCTCCCAACCAGAGCTTTCAGGACAAGGTGAAGTGGTCTAATCATTCTTGATTTGAGGACGATAAAATCAAGCGACCTGGCGGTGTTTGTGCTCCGTATACTTATCGATCTGCTGTTCAGTTTTGGCCATGCTGGCGTCTGGCAACAACAGGCAACGGCAAGCAGAAGTCTATATCTTATTTTTCAAGGTATTTACTTCACACGCAGAAAATAGCATACGTGCGATAGAAATTTGCCAATAGTACTAGACGTATTGCATCTTTCGGAATACTTGGCGGACAAGCCATTAGCAGTTTTCTGCTTTAAAGGCAGGCTAAGCCTGGGTTGCGTAGGGACCTGAGCCAGGAGCTCAAGCTGTCAGCCATGTTGAAGCTTGAAGCGAAACAATGGCAGGCACGTTCGAAAAGTTACCTGGAAGGCCTTTCAAACCTGATTGATCAACAACTCACTGTCTGGAGTTTGCACCCGGCAGAACGCGAAGTCGCGTTTCTGTTACTCAAAGGCCTGAGCCTAAAGGACATTGCCATGCTCAGGGAAACCACAGAAAAAACGTCGCGTGTACAAGCGATGGCTATCTACGCCAAGGCCGGCTTGGCAGGTCGCTCTGAGCTGTCGGCTTTTTTTAAGACTGTATCTGCCCATTTCTCCGCTGATTGGCAAGTGGGATCCAAAAGCCCTGAATTTTTCAAAGCATGACAACTGATTATCGATTGTAAATAGATTGTCATTTCCTTATGCCTACCTAACGATTACTCGTAAACTGTCGAGCAACCGAAAGGAGACTCGGATGAATAACATTTTAAAAAAAGCCATCATTCTTCCACTGATTGTTGCTGTCGACCTCGCAATCGTCATAATCAAAGTCAAATACCGTTCACCCATTGAACACGACGAAGC
>JAHRWB010000004.1 GCA_019090385.1 Pseudomonadales bacterium
CATATAAAGTTTTCAACATTAAGCCCTTGTGTATAAGTCAGTAACGCTACTATGCGCCTACATTCCCGCTTCATGCAAGCATCCGGATCGCTATTCACAAAAGCATTACATAATCTGCAGTGGCTTTATGTAATGAAGCCTGGTCATTTTGCACGGACATTACTTATGCTTGTGACGCAGCCAAAATCAGTTCCAAAATAGATACGTCCAATGCAGACGAAATGTTACAGCGAGCGACTTAGGTAGCTAGCGGGTTTATGGCCCACAGGATGATATGCATGGCAATCAATACAATCCAGCGCAACCGTGTCTGCAATGCTGTGATCCGAATGGCAGCCCAAGCAGTTGTCCAGATCAGGAATGAGCAACTCTGTACTGCTGCCTGATTGAGTCGCGGGATGACAGCTTAAACAGGCCTTATCCCCCTCTGCATCCTTTTGAGTCAAGTGGGAACGGTGGTCAAATATTGCGCTGGGAATAAAATCCTGGGAAAGGCGCACTGGATGAACCTGAAATCGGGTATAAATATCATCCGTTTGAAAATCTTCAACTTCATGGCAGGTAACACAACCACGAAGACTAAACTGATTCACTGCCTCTTCACGCGTGCGTCGCTCGGCACAATCAAAGGCTGATTCATTACAGTCAAAACGTTCAGCACGCTTATCCGGTAATCGGCGTCGGACCACGGCGGATTGCTTCTTCGGATTACTGTAAGACCGCATAAAGTAGCCCTCCATGGCAAAAATCGCTTCTATGGCATGACCATGGGGCAACTGGCGATCGGGAGAACTGACATCAAAGGTCAACTCATGGCATGCCTGACAATGCGCTTCCATAGAAATTGGAACAAAATGCTCCATATCTGCGGATAGTGTATGGCAGGCATCACACCCCAATGCAGTTCCATCATTGGTATTTCGTACTTTTTCCACATCCAGATGTAGGTCGTGTGGAAATTTCAGATTTGACGACTCCGTTGCGCCTGCAAGACGCCTCTCTACCACTTGCCAGTCAAATAGAGCACCTGTAGCCCGGTTAGTCTGCTCTGGCACCAATAAAGCGACTTCAAATGCAGGATGGTCGCTTTCAGAAAAGCCACTTACCTTCTGCATATGCGGATTTGTACCCTCCAGGCTATCAGGCTCATTATGGCAATCTGTGCACAGTGCATCAGAATCTACCACCATATAGGCGGGCTCATTATGCTCTTTATGGCAGCTGGCACATCGACCCACCTCTGTAGAGGCGGCACCTACGATTGCATCCTGGCCCGGTAGACTACTATTGAGTACCACATGGTCTGAGAGATTAGTATGGCAACTCAAACACGCTTCATCCTGCACCTGTTGAAAAGGAATGCGGTGGCAGGCGGAACAATCATCGCCCATGGCTACGTTGTGAGCGGGCAACAGGGGACCGCTTATCCATAATTTATCTGTCGGTAAAAAAGCACGCCATGAAGTTTCTCCATCCCCGCTCATAAACAAGGCTGGCAAAAAGCCACCCAGCAATAACACCGCCGCTGCCAATATCCACGCTGGTTTTCGTTTGGATAACCAAGTATCCGTCAGTTTTGTGCGGTATGCATATTGGTAAACACTTGAGTCCACGCTTTGATCGGGATCGAGTTCCAGCGCCAAATCAAAACCTGATGGTGCCTTGAAAACTTTCAGGCTATGCCCACCCAGTTTCAGAACGTCACCTTGGCTAATAGCAGCACTACCAACAAGCTTGTCATTAATGGATACCTTGCATCCACGCATACACTTAACGTTTACTACCCCATCACTTTCCTTTAGGACAAGGTGGGCAGACTTAATATCAATGCCGATCAGTTGAATCAGCTGATCCTGTGCGCTCCCAATAGTAATTTCGTTACTGGACAATTCCCGGTCCAGGAATTCCTGACCCTGGTCCACTGCAACGTACAGTTCTCTAAGTAGAAGATCCATGCCCGTTACCAGTAAATAAACGTAGTAATAATATGCACCATCAACGCCAACAAGAGCGCGACAGTAAGCGGGATATGCACAAACAGCCATACCTGTACCCAACCCTGAAGCTGGATGTCCTTTCGCAAGCGACGAATAATCGTTTGACGCCTACAGAGTATGGAAAGCAATTCTTCCATAGCCACAACCTCGCTGGCTTTATCAGCCCGAGGCAGATGATCAGCAACCATATCAATGACTACCTGCTGATCCAAGTTAGATACTGGCTTGCCCTCTCTACCAGATAATAAAATTAAAGAACTATCGATGGCAAACAACTGCGTAATAACGCCCCCTCCAATAGTCGTTCTTTCAATACCACTTTCCACGGCATCACGAATAGCCACCCCACATTGGCGGGTTACTTGTATACCCTGCTTATTTAATTCATACAGTTCTGCAAACAGTGAATCTCTCGATCCCCCCATTCGATTATCGGACAAACTGCGAGGGTAATTAATGTATACATGCAACCCGTAAAATCCACTAAAAATAACCAGACACATAAAAACGTATGCCAACGAATGAACATTCCAGCCGAACTGCATAGCACTATGCAAAGAAGCAATGACCAGGGTGGCTGTCCCCAAATATACGTGGGCAGAGGTCCAGCCCTGCACCGTCCCCAAAGTAGAACTGTATTGCCGTTTCCGCACGCCAAGAAAAGTTAACCATATAATCAACAGCGCACCAATGCTTCCCAACACATACCCTTGCCAGGTCCCACCATTTGCAGGTTCTCCCCCGGAATGGCTGACAAACAACGCAATACACAAAGCAATGAGCGCCAGTGTCCACCACAGGTACAGTCCGTTTTTATAACGCAGGATGTTTGTAAACAAAACCTCAGCCCACCAATGTAATAAAGTCATCAGGCGATAATCGCTGTGCCGCACCCGTAGGGCACGCATCCACACAAGCAAAACTACCATTCCGGTCCATGCATGCATCGCACTTAGTTGCCCGCTTACCGGATTCTTTATCAGCCTTTGCCGGCTCATAGCCTGGCTGCTCTCCAGGACCGGAGCCCTTGCCAAACAACATCCAGCTATATAGTCCAGGTTTTTTCGGCGCGGGATAGCTCATCTTGATAACATCGTAGGGGCAATTGGCTTCACAGTTGCCACAGCCTATACATGCATCATCAATGAATACTTCTCCATCCAATCGCCTATGGATAGCGTTCGGAGGACAATCCTTCATACAATGCGGATGTTCACAATGACGACAGGAAACCGGTAGATGTATATTGGCAAAAGTTCTACCTGCACTGCGATCCAGGCGAGAAATACCCGCATGAGTTTCTGCACAAGCCTTTTCACAGTTATCACAACCAATGCACAAATTTTCATCAATAATCAACGTGTTTGTCGATTCGCCAATACCCTCTGTCATGAGAAACTGCATAGCATCGCCAGATTCCGGTCGAACCTCCATCTGAGCCATGCTTAATGCCTGTGCACTTACACGTTGTTGAAGCCCCTCCATCTGGGCACCACCCTTCTCAATCAATTCCAGAAATTGCGGTCGCTCAATCTCAATCGTTTCTGTTGCAACAGAAGCAATGACGGTTTCACGACGGACAGGGTCACCCATTAAAGCCATCTGTCCCACAAGCTCACCAGATCGCAATTCAGCAACAAGCAAAGGCTTTTGCTTACCTCTTGCGCTAGTAAGGCGACTAAGTGAAACAGAGCCGTTGCGAACCAGATGCATCGATGCACCCTGTTCCCCCTCCTGATAAATAGTTGACCCTGCTTTGTGTTGGCGTATGTTTGTGATTCCTGCAATTTTTCGCAAATCACTGTAATCTGCCTCGGGTGCAAAAGTTCTTTGCAGTTCCCGTATTACAAAAACCAGATCAATACCTGCACGAACTTCCTCATTGGAGTTCATCAGTTTTACCATCGTGCGTCTGGGGGTTTCAACCAATATGCAGTTGGCCCCGGCGACTGCATTTTCTATACGCGGCTGACCAGAAATAAGGCTTGATTCTCCGAAAAACTGACCTCGTGTCAAACTTCGGTCTGCAAACTCGCCCTGGGGAGAGCTGAGTGTGACTTCTCCCTCAACAACCGTAAACAGGGAGGTGGCGTAATCACCCTGACGATACAGATAGTCGCCCTCTTTAATCAGGCTTGCAAAACGAGGAATAGGGTCTTTGTTGGACAGAATTTGTCTTAATTGAGCCAACTTCTGTTCAGCTTCAACAAATAGGGTGCCCTCAGGATAGGAGACCATGATACTGCTTTCAAAAATCAGCTCTCGAAACCCAAGTGCATTCAACTCTCTGAACATGGGAATTCGGTTTTGAAACAATTCTAGCAGATCATCCGGTTCCCGCTCAAAGGGCATAACGTGGAACTGGTACTCTAACAAAGGGTAATCAGCGGGTTTAATATTATTGCCGCGAATAAATTCGATTACATCGTAACCTTGATTCATAGCTTGTTTAATCAAGGGAAACCCTGCCAGAGCACCAATGATATATGCACCTGGAACATTTGTTTCATATGTACTGCTTAGTTCGGGAACCGCATCAGGCTTAGCATTGGGAAATTCAATCCCGATCTTTTCAACAAAGGCGCGTGGAGGAATACCACCAAGCCGAGCAAGAACACGATGACATGGCACCGTTTGCTCCCCTTCCGCAGTTTGCAAAATTATTTCCAGGGGCATTTCGGCATCAGGTGTTTCGTTCACAGCAACTATGGTAGTGCTGTAAAAACAGTTGAAATCCATACCAGGATTGCTAATCGCAGCCAATACCGCATTTAGATTACCATCTTTTGCTCTGCTGAACTCATCTCGCCGGTTAACAATATACACGCTATTTTGTGTTGCCAGCCCCAGAGCATTTTCAATAGCTGCATCCCCCGCACCAACAACAACAATAGTCTCGCGTGAAAACTCCCCCGGATCATCCAGTTGGTAGAGAACGCGTTCAATATTTTCTCCGGGAGCACCCAACTTACGGGGATTACCGGCAATACCAATGGCTAATATCACCTTATCGGCAGTCAGTTCGTCACCAGCAACAAGCGACAAATGAAAATTATCCCCTTGTTTTTCTACATTGAGAACTTCGCTCTGATATCGAATATTAATTGACTGGGAATCAATAGAACTCACCCATTCACTTAGGATGGCCTCCCGTGTGCCGGCCAGAAATTCAACATCGCTGCGCAAATCCAGAAAGCCAGGCTCAGCCATAACATGCTTACCCTTCTGGTACTGCTGAATGGTTTTTGAGGGATGTGCGTAGCCTTCTAGCAAGATGTAGCTGGGGTGTGCTGGCGTTTCGGCCTGATCATGAAATTGAGCCCGAGCTGCTGCACTCAAACCTGCAGGTCCCGAACCAATTATCGCTACTTTATAGTGCTGCACCAATGCGCTCTGCAGATACGTAAAGTTAAAATTACGTATCACCCCCGTATTATTGTGCCTATGTAGCAGTAAGTCTACCCGAAGCACTATAAAGAGCAATATCAAAGAGTCACATCAAAGAACCCGTCGCTACTAACAATAAAATTCGGGCTAGAATACCTGACAAGCCCCTTTCAGACTTGTCGTACTACTAAGCAGCAAATCATCAATAGAGTCCAGGAATCTAGACCAGCGATGGGTCCAGCAACAATTGTGGTCGTAAGCAGCCACCTCACAAATAGAAGCAGGTGGCAAATATTCAGCGAGATTTTTGGTGAGATGCCCCGGCATATTTTTATCTCGTCCGCCGATAATATGCAATTGTATAATATCGGCAGCCAGAGGCAATTTGTCAGCGGGATTGTCCGAATAGCTCAGCGGTGAGTAATCATGGTGGGCGGCCCAGCCTTCTATATCGAGATTTCCTGCCAAAGTAATAACCGTTAGCATTTGATCCACGACCTGCCTGATACTATGCGCCATCAGCATAGCCAGTGTTCCACCGCCGCTATGACCGATAAATACGATCGGACGACCTTTGGCATGGCGCTCAGCAATACGCCGCATACTCTTAACAACGTCCCCACTGTACCGCCCTGTTGTCCACATAATTGCATTACACTCTGGCAACACTGCTGTGCCCAAATAACAAGGCCGTCCAATGTAAATGGCATCTCCCCTGTCCAGTTGCCAAAGATCTAACACCGGTGAATATCGGGGGCTTGGATCCAGAGCAACCTGAGCACGCTCATCAAAAGGTCTACCATCACCCTCAATGTACACTCTCAGAGGCGCTAATATGGAATATCTGCTCTCCCACTCAGCATGGTATGGCGCAATTTCCCGCTCCCTGGGTTTGCTCAACACTACATGGTGGAACCTTGTACCCAGCTCCAAGTTTTGGCGTCCACTAAAAGCAGTAGAGTCACCACTACCCTGTGGTCCAGACACCTTGCAAGCCGACAAGAGACTTAAAACCATAGCCAGAAAAAATAGTAACTTACCCGGTTTAAAATGCACAACATCACCTCGCCGCACACCTACAATCATTCGAAATTGACGATACCTGTGGTGATCAGTTCTTTACAGGCAGGCAGGCGAGACAAGTCACTTTGATTTAATCGCACAAAAGACATCAGGTCCGGATCATAGCGATTGATAAAAAGCCCATGACAGGCAATGGTCACCTGGTCCATAGGGCTGAGTTCTGAATTTGAAAGTGCAGCTTCTTTAAAAACCTTGGAGATCCGTAATTGCCCCTGAGCTGCTGTTAATTTGTCCTGCATGTTTTCTGCGCGAACAAGCGCCAGCTGGTATACCTGATAAGCAGAACTCGACCCCGTTCGCAAGTGTGCTACAGCTCTGTCCAGTGCGGACCGTTGCAAAGCAGACATACCCATTTCCACAGATTGATCCGCTTGCTGTAACCAACCCATAACCTTGTCTGCAGACGCCGGTCGATCAGGCGCAGCAGCATAACGCTTTTGAACATCATCCAAAAATTCATCATCCGATGAAATCTGGTTTAGCATTACTACTATACCCACTACAACAACCATCACTCCGGTCATGAAAATCCAAGGTAGTGATGAACCGCCTGTTCTGCTGGCATGCGGGTCCATAGCCGCCATAAAATCCGCAACACTCTCTGGCCTTCCAGATCGTTCATAAGCCAGGGACGAACTCAGCGCTCGCCACTGCCTCGCTTTTAAACCCGCAGGTCTAACAGCCTCAAGTTTTTGAGCGCGCGCCTCCATGGCAGTTTTTCTGTCATAGGGATGGTTGCCCGTTAACAACTCGTAAGTAACACAACCCAAAGCGTACAGGTCATCTTGCGCAATAGGTGTGATTCCGGCAAACATTTCACAACTGGCGTATTGAGGCGTCAGCGCACCCAGCGTATCTGGGTTAAAGGGCAATGTCGCATCATTCACAATGGTTTGTTCAGTAATTCTCGCTATACCCAGATCCAGAACTTTTATTTCACTACTTTCTGTGACAAACACATTGCCCGGTTTGAAATCGGCATGAATTATGTTCTTTTCGTGCTCATGTAAATACTTTAGACCCTCGCCACAAGCATTTATTATTTTCCATACCTCATCCAGCGGGGCCCCATCTGGATGTTGTTGTATATAGCCATCCAGCGATTGCCCTTGCATGTATTCCATCACCATGAACACATGATCTGAGTCTCGATCGAAATAATATACGTTAACAATATTAGGATGGCTTAATTCTCGAGACTGAGCTGCCTCCCGACGCAAAGCCTTAAGTGCCTCGGGGTGATCTCGAAAACTACCGCCCAAAATTTTAATCGCGACGTGAGGCGCACTGGCCTCCGCCTCACGATCCAGGGCCAGAAATACCTGGCCCTGGCCACCTTCACCCAGCAATCTCTCAATCACGTACCGCTCGCGAAGCACATCACCAGGACGTAACTCTGCGTACGGCTTATTAACCACTAACGTGGCATCGCTGTCACCAGAGTCCATTGTCATACGTTTTCTTCATCACTGCACAATTCCGCAAAGAATCCTTCTCACTCGTGTTCACTGAATTTAACACTTTATTAGCCATTTATCGCTTCATAGGCCGCTTTTTGATGCATAAAAGGCTACAAAGCCATTTGCACACTATAACATGCGCACTACTCGTCTATTCACTGGCTTGATCGCTCGTGTAATGTCAGTTATCGTCCTACCCTTCACTCACAAGCTCTAGGAACTAATGTGCAGATAAAGCTGATTAAAACGGGATTTTTTCTTACTTTGCTAGTAATTTCCAGCAACTTGTTAGCCGATGACGTAGGTGATGCTATTAGAGCAGCCGGCGGAACGCAGTTCTCAATTGCAGCAGGAGATGCCATTCGGGTTACCTGTCGTGATCTGGGTGCGACAGGGCAATCTCGGACTGGCCAGCAGGCTCTATTATTTGCTGCTTGTGGTGCCATGAGCAATACCGTTTTAAGCGTAGTCGGTAGTGGTGATACCAGTGGCGACAACCCGCTAGGCCTCACAAGTGATGAAGAAGTTTATGCAGCACTCCGACAGTTTTCAGGAGAAGAGACCTCAACCCAGGGCCGTTATGCAACGGAAGGCACTAATAATCAATTCTCGAACATCAGTGCACGGCTGGATGCGATTCGAAGCGGTGCAAGAAGTAATACATTTGCATTCAACATGTATGGCACAGACCTTATTGAAGCTGCCAGTACAGAAAAAGATACAAACAGCTTCACCCCCTATGGCATGACAGGCGGCAGCGCTGGCAGCGGTGACGGTGACTCGGGGTTTGCCTGGTTTGGCACAGTAAACTACGGCTTTGGTGACCGTGATTCCAGCGACAATGAAGACGGCTATGATGCCGACTCTTACGGCCTGACTTTCGGAGTTGACTACGTATTTGACAGCGGTCTTGTATTAGGTGGTGCAATTGGCTACAACGACTATACCGTTGATTTTGATACCAGTAGTGTAAGCGCTGCTATTAACAATGTAGATGGTGGTGGTATGGATTCGGACGGTTATACATTGTCCGGTTTTTTTGACTACCGTTGGAATGCTCTCTATCTCAGCGGCATTCTCAGCTTTGGCAGCATGGATTATGATATGGAGAGAATCCTCGAAGCCGACACTTTTTCAGGCTCAGTCGATGCAAAAACAGACAGTGACCAGATCTCAGGACAATTGCAAGTGGGTTACAGTTTTGGTGAAAGTGCGACAACTTTTGATGTGTATGCTGCACTTGAATATACCGATATCGAAATTGATAGCTTTACAGAAACCGCCCCGTCAGCAGTTTCCGCTCTTGCACTAACTTTTGACAAGCAGGATATCGAATCAACTCAAACAGCATTGGGTGCAACCGTTCGGCATGCCATCTCAACCAGCCACGGTGTTATGGTGCCGTATGCAACCCTGGAATGGCGCCATGAATATGATAACGATGTGCGCACCGTTAACGCCCGGTACGCACTTGCACCGGGTGACGTGAATGGAGACGGACAATCCAATGATTTTGCCCTACCAACGGATGCTTCCGATGAAGATTACCTTGATTTATCTGTAGGCGTCGCCGGTCAATTTGGCAATAGTCTTTCCGTATTCCTGCAATACAACGGTGTCATTGGACTGAAAGATACCACTGCCAATCAGTTTACGCTGGGCTTAAGAGGTATTTTCTGAGTTAGTTCCAAATACTACAACCAATACGGCAACCAAACCCCCTTGAAATACGCGTTAATCTACAAGCATTTCAAGGGGTTTAAACCACACTGGCGGTAACTGTTATTGGGCTGGTATTCCAAGACCAGCCATTGCAGCCTAGATTCCTAACTTAGCTTCGTAAACCTAGACAAAGTGTCTTAATGCAGGGGCCGAAATCACTCTAAACATCTTTCATAACGCTAACCAAGCATCATATACGCAGCCAGTAACAACCCTAATACAGCAACAAATACCGCACCACCTTTAACTAAATGATTGTTCGTCACACTTGTGCCAGACGACTCCTTTGTAGATTGCCCACTAATGGTGTTTGACTCAGGCAGCATAAATACGCATTCAGCACTACCCAAGCGAATACGATCACCTGAATTAAGATAACTCACCAGCGCTTTATCACCATTGATAAACGTACCATTTGCAGCCATCTGATCCATAAGCTTCCAGCGTGCACCTTCGTTAACAATTTTGGCGTGAAACGCCGACACGCCATCTCCCTCGACAACAATATCTCGTGACGCGTCACTGCCAATGGTCCACTCACCTCCCTTCTCTCCAGCAGAAAGGCGAATTTCAGAACCCCTGGATGCACCGTTTATCAACTTTAAACACGGTACTGAACTACTCACAGAAGAATCGCTTTTTTCATCCGATAATTCAGCGGCCATCTTGGCCAACTGCTCACGAGAAAAAACCTGAGTGCCCTCACTGGATTGTGGATTATCTATCCAAGCAACGGGCTTTGCAGATTCTTTAGCAGACTCCTTGGCAGGTTCTTTTGCTGCTTCTTTAACAGGCTCTTTTATAACCTGTTTACCCAAAAGCTCGTCCTTTGCAGGCACTCGGTTTTCTTTAGCGCTTCCGGATGCAGACTTTAGCTCGGCTGCCTCAACCAGCAGTTCGGCCGCCGGACGAATTACAGTTTGCTCAAGATCTGCAACCGGTCGAATAATGGTTTGATCGTTAGATTCGGCTACCGGACTTAAGGATTCAATAATAAAATGATACTCGCAGGTATCAAATTTAAGGATATCGCCATTTTTAAGCAAGGTGATGCTGCTTATTTGCGCACCATTGACGAAGGATCCATTCGCTGACCCCAAGTCTTCTAAACTAATCCCCGTATCAGATACCAGTATTTGCGCATGGCGCCTGGACGGATGACCATCAGTCAATATGATGTCACAGTCCTTATGTCGGCCCAAAACCATATCCGATAGTATTTCTATCTGCTCCCCATCACCCGGTTTTATAAAAAAGCGATCACCCGCACCCATGCCTAAATGCCCCCTCTCAAGTACCACAATATTGAACCTAAAATTAATGCTGCAACACCCCCCCAAAATACAGGACTACGTGCAAATTTTAGCGATCGCCCAACTAGCGACGCATTTTCTTCCAATGGAAACAAAGACTCCGAAACACTTCGCCTAATAGTAGTAGGATCATTCACCGGAGCGCTTTCGCCATCATATTGAATAACAATTGCACTCACATTGTCTCTACCTCCGCTTGTACAAGCGGCATCTATTAATCGAGTAACAGCTGAATTTGTATCCGTACTATCGCGCAGAACCATCGCTATTTCGTCATCCATCAATTCATCGTTTAAACCGTCGCTACAAAGCAAAATCCAGTCCTGGCATTGTAATCGCAATGTCACCCTATCGGGCTTTGGTTCACCTACACCCAATACCTGAGTGACAATATTTCGCTTAGGATGTTTATGTGCTTCTTCAGGGGTCAACTGCTGATTAGCTATCAACAGCTGCATAAATGAATGATCGGTTGTAACTGCTTGAAGCACACCATCACGCCACAGATAAGCTCGACTGTCTCCCACCCAAACCAGTTCTGCCACATAACCCTCTAGCCGGGCTGCCACCATAGTGGTCCCCATACCGGCCTGATCCGGTTTCGAGTTAGCAGCGTCCAGTACAGCAGAATGTGCATTCAAAACCGCATCATTCAAAGTGGCACCGGTAGCAACATCTGCCAACACTGTATTTTTAGCTATCAGACTGGCAACTTCTCCAGCTGCGTGCCCTCCCATGCCATCCGCAACCAGCCATAAAGAATCTGACGCACTTTCACCGATAGTGTCTTCATTTAATTCATGCTTACAACCAGGATGTGTACTCAGCGAGTATGTGATCATTTTTCAGAACACATTCACGGCTTTTTGTGCAACAGCACGAAAAGCCGCTGGCGAGTATTTTTGATCTGATTCAACCGTGTTATACATCTGGTCCAAAACTGAGCCGACTTTATCAGCGTCCCCCAGATAAAGACTCAAACTCTCAATTCCCAGAAAAGCCTGCTCTGCCGAGGCGTAATCAGAGAGTAAGCCCTTGGCACCCATGTCAGCAATGGCTTTACGAATACTGCGTATCTCCACATTACCCGTTTTTGTCGAAAGCCATACTGACCGCCGTGCACTTATCCATGCACTGAGTTTTCCAGCTGCTATTTTGATATCCTGCTTACTGCTTTGTCCCGCCTTCAGCAAAGCACTGACCAATTTTTTAAACTCAGAATATTTCGATTGATCCAGTATTTGAACGATGCTTTGCAGCATAAGTAAATGCTGATCCTGCAAGCGCAGAGTTCCTGGCTTTAAGCCCTGGTTTTTGCGTGACAAAGTCCAGCGTTTATCATCCATCGGATGATGGCAACTATGGCAGTCATAAAAAGAAAATTCTGGAAACATACCCGATACATCCAGTAAATTTCCCTGCAATAAATTCAAGTACGTATCTGCAGCTTCAACCTGGCCAGTCACCCAGAGACCAAACCCCACCACGGATCGTTTTCGCTGTATGTAATCTGCATCCACAGTGTAATGAGCAGGTTGGTTGACGGTAAACGCTTCCAGTTCAAAACTGAGCCTTGGGTGGCCTGCTCCCATAATCTCATGGGTGGCAAATTTTGAATTAGTCCCCATATGGCAGGATAAACATAGTGTTGCACGCTGACGAGGGTCTTCTGTGGGGTACATACCCCGCTTCAGATTATCTGCATGAGTAGCTTCGGGTTCAGTATGACTGTCTATCCATAACTTGGCACCACCATGACAGGCTTCACAGCCGACTCCGTCACTTACCTGAAATTTAGTATCACGTAGCTGTGCAGTTACATTATCCGCATGGCAATCCAGGCATATATCCGCCGACTGTGCACTTTTTAAACCCAGCTTACGCGCGATCAACTTAGACTCATCCGAGAGCAGGGTTTTGTATGCCCGTGCGTGGCGATCATCACTCGACCATACGCGAAATTCGTTAAGCCAAACATTCTCATTTTCCTGCTTGGCGAGTTTACCGTGGCAAACACTGGATGCGCAGCTCGCTACGCCCAGGTGCGCATTGTCTTCAAATTCCAGAGCGTGAAGGAAGTGAAGCTCGCTACTTCCAGACCACAACCCCATACAAACCACCAGCAACCCGAAGAATAATACCCGCCCTTTCACGGTATTCACTCTTCACCGACACCCGCAGCCGAAACTTCCTCTCTGCCCTTTAGTTTATCTGACACAAACCATGGCTGGCCGTCCTTGTTCAAGTACATACGATGCATTTCCTGCAAATTAAAAGGTCTCGAGCCTTTACGACCAAACACCGCTACCTGACCGCCAGTTTCATCCACACCTCGGTCGCGTTCCAGCCCTCGAGACAAACTGAGTGAAGCTTTTTTAGTTGCATAGGATGCAATCAATAATGGATTCGGCTCCGGGCTGAAGCCGTAAAATTTAGGCTGAAGGTCAGGAGAAGTCAATTGCAGAACCTTCAGACCCCCGCTCCCGTCTGCGATATAGGCAAATAAAGATGCATTGGTTGTTGCTACAATTACATCTGAGGCATCCCGGATGGCGCCGTTCGCATCGTATTTCTGATAAAGCTCAAGGCTTTCCGGCTTTTCTGCATCAACAATAACCAATCCATCTGAACCAGCCGCTACATATGCATAGGTTCTGGAAACAAATATTCGGCGGGCATCACCTAACTCAATGGTATTCCCGGGTACAATAGCAGCCTGCTCGGGATCAGTAACATCGATAACCTTCAGGCCATCTGCATCGGTTACAAACAGATAACGAAACTGCAGCGCAGTCGAATGTCCTTTATTAAGTGGTACTACTTTGACCAACTCAGGTGTCAGGGGATTATCAACATTGAGGATCACAAGACCCGCATCAGCAACAATATAAAGATAATAACCACCCATGGTAATGTGGCGCGCACCATTCAATATACCTTCATTATTCCAGGTAACAGCACGTTTAAGCTTGTTATTTCTTGGCTCCCCGTCAGACAGTGTATTGACATTCACCAGAATCAATCCTTCTTCCGCATCGGTTACAAATGCATAACTGTAAATAGGATGAATTGCCTGTTCCTGGTTCACGACCCGCATTAAGTCACCTTCATTCCGCTTGGGATTGACAGGCTGATTAGTCGGTAGAGCAATACAAGTGGCATTGCTGGATTCCACCTGGGTATCGTGGCCCAGTGGACTAAACGGCGCAGTAATCAAGCGTTGAGAAAACCCCTTATTTGCCACACTGGAGGCATCATAGGCCTGCATACCACCAGCACCTTCGGATACAAAAAGGTATTCTCCCCGCAGCTGTATACAGCCAACTGTGCCGGCGCTATGGCTATACCCGGTTTGCAGTTGCTTATTGTTATCCTGATGACGGGCAAACCAATCAGGATAAGCGTATTCCTGTAAATAACTGCCTATTACGGCTTGGGGCTCATCCCACTCAGTTACTTGAATTGCGTTGATTTCTCCTTGGCCACCTACCCATGCGTTGTAACCCACAAAGTTTACAAAATTGGTACCAAACATCAAAGTTTGCGCAATGATGGCATTGTTATCACCATTCTCGGAAACATGACAATCGGAGCAGGTTTTAGTTTCTGTCTTGCGCACGGTATGGGGGAAATGCGGATTAAACGCTTGGGAACTATAACCGCTAGCAGCAACGGGCGGCTGTTGAATATAGATTTTCTCACGGTTTGAATTTGTGGAAGACAGAACCAGTGCAGAGGTTGATCTCACCGGCGCTATCTTTCCACCTTTAGCCGTTCCTCGCCGCCCCAAATGAAATATCTGATCACGGGCAACCTGGGGATTGTAAGTGGCAAAGTTCCTCGTCTCGCCACCCTCATAGTGATGCCGCTCAGTTTTCCAATTAGCCTCAATTGGTAAGTGACAACCACCACAACTGGTAGTCCATGATGTGTGACAGGAATAACATTCCATATCGTCATAGGAATGCGCCAAATCCGCAGCCGCAACATCTCCACCCCAGTCCTGTTTAAGGGTATCTTTACTCATTAATTTGGCTCGGGCAGCCTTTTCATTATATTCCGAGTGGGATTTGTCCACGCTATCCTTCACCAGTGACAACTTCCACTCCAACGCATCATCCAGCATAGAGCGCTGATACAGACTCCCCTCAATCCATTCGAAACGACGCCGCCCATCCGGGGTACGCAACTGTGTCAGATCCAAGCCACCGTCCAGCGCCGCGGGCCCCGAAGTATAGAGGTTAGGATATTCCCTGGAGGTGCCATGACAATCCTTACAATCAACTTCTACAGCCAGCGCAACCTCGCCATATAAATGCCCATTGCCATGATTATCATTTGAGTAGTGGCAGTCGATACAATGCATACCCACATCCACATGGATAGAAGACATATGCACGGCCTTGTCAAACTTTTCAGGGTCATCGTCGCTTACCAGATTATCTTCGGCATCCAGTAAATTGCCTTTTCTATCGCGCTTAAAAATAGCGCGAAAATTCCAGCCATGCCCATGATAATCAGCAAACTGCGTATCTTTATTTTGATCATTTCTGTCCCATACGCCTTTCAGAAAATCCACATCCGCCCATAATCCGCGTGGGGAAGCCCCTTCCGGATTTCGATCCAGAACATGCCGGGTTTCTGCATTACTGGGGTACTGCTGCTCTTTGGGCCACATATTGGGCGCGTCGGACTCGTAGTCCCACATGGTATAGCCTAAAAAGCTGTTTAAAAACATGTTGGGCTGATGCATATGACAAATCATGCACTGGCTGGTTGGAATGGCTCGAGTAAAAGTATGCTGGAGTGGATGTCCCGACTCTCCTTTTGGAATGACTGGGTCAACAGTAATAGTTGTGCCGTCATGACCAAATTGGGCATATTTTCCGGAATGACGCGGATCACGGTCGTTAGCATATACTACGTGACAGGATGCGCACCCGGAATTGCGATAATCACCCGGCTGATCATTGGTGCCTTGAAACCAGGCCAGCGGATCATTCAAACGGGTTTTGGTAATATTAATAACTGGTACGGATATCCGACCACCTGTGCCATCGCCACGATTAGACTGCTTCTGGTCGGGGCGACCGGGCTCTTCAAGGCGCTGTATCAGCCCGGCTGCATTGGGCAAACCAGTTTCCGGAAACAAATTGCTTATGTTTCGCCCACCACGCTCAAATACGCGAAAAATGTCCCCTTGTTTAATGGTCTCCCAGGCGGGTAGAGGGAAAAGCTGAGGCAATATGCCTTTGGCCCGGGCTTGCTCTTCGATATCTTCAGGCAGTACTGGCCCAGTTAATACCACCGGCTCGCCATCACGATTATACGATTCGCCCAGTATGTAATTTTTAAAGGGCAAAATACCATTATTGTACGAGGCAGCACCCCAAAGCAGCGCGCCGGTGGAATGCATACTGCGAATACTGGCCTCAATGGTCTCCATATGGCAGGCACCACAGGACTCTTTAACTATCCGGTAATCAGACGGATTGATAAAACGAACAAATTCTGGCGACTCACGATTAAGCAGCGTATAGGTGCGCTCTGGTGTTGCGCTGTGGGGATAATGCCAGGCATCAGGATAATTTGGCAGAACGTGGGCCTGATCCCGAGCCTCGTTATAATTTGAGCTACCGTGCCCGGCAGCTACGACTCCGGATTCAGGGTTAAACACATCCGCTCGCCCACCATGACAATCTGTACATCCCAAACGAATAGCCTGGCTTTGGTGCATGGTCTTACTGTCGGATTCAGTATGACAAGAAACACAACCTGCACTTTTGTTTTGCATCTGCTCGGCGGTCTGACTTTTCGGTGCAGATGGTGCCTGAACATGATTGCGCTCAACATAGGTTGCAGATTCAGAACCATAGAGCGCCCCACTACCCAAAATACTGCCCAAAACTCCGATGATAAAACCGCTGCGCTTCGCCTGCTGAATCAATTTATGGGTGCCAGTTCGAAAATATCCCATCTGTATACCCTCTAAAATGCTAACAAAATATTAAGAAGAAAGTAGTCACTGTCTTCATCTGGAAATAACGACTTGAATCCACCCCCTGGAATCAACCGGGCGTAGGATGCCCGAATCACAATGTTCTGTGACATCAGTGGCCGGTAGGTTGCAGCCATGGAAATATCATGACCAATTTCCTTGCCTATATTTGCCTGGTTTCTTGCCACTTCAAGCACTTCAGTTTTGTCAAAACGCAAGTAGTTGTAGTTAACTGATATGCGCAGTTCAGGGAGAATATCCATATCAACACCCGCTCCCAGTAGTAAAATTCCAGGGTTGGTAAAATTTGATTGCCCCTGTTCTTTGGAAGAACGTAGACTATTGAGGATACCATTCCTGTTTGACAGAGTAACGCGGCCACCACCAATCAGTGGTACTGGCTGACGAATCCAATAACTGGTGTCGG
>JAHRWB010000103.1 GCA_019090385.1 Pseudomonadales bacterium
CATTAATTGTCAGATTGTAGAGGGCCATATTTTATCTCCATGGTAGGCTGATAGACATAAATAGCTGTGGTGTTAGCTTGGTTCTATGCCGAGTACAATACAACCATAACCCCAGATTTTCTTTTGTGTTTAGATCATGACTTTACCGTCATCATCAGGAAGCCGGTAAATGCCGCATTAGTGGGTGATAAATTAGGGTCTATATTGGTTTTGGCCTGGTTGATCAATTTTCGGTACTTTTGGTAAAACTCCCAGGTGGGGCTGGGTTTATAGACGGGATCGGTGATTTCAAAATAGCGCAGAACGTTTTTAGTGGTGGTAGGTTTTACGAAAATTTCTCTTTGAGGGGCGTAGTACGCAGGGATTATTGTTACCAGGCTCCATTTGGCGAGTTTCTCCGTCCTAAGTATGTCTACTAAGGCCTCGAATCCGGCGCGTTGTTTGGCCTGGGCCCGATTATGCAATAGCTGGCTGAGTGCGTTTACCATAAAGGCTTTACCATTTTCATCCAGGCCTTTAACAAAATCTCGAAACTTGGGCTTCTCGAACATCGAAATCATGGAAGAGCGGTTGATTATTTTTACCATATTCTCTGCTGCCAAATGTACATTGGAGCAGGCTTGTTGGTTGAAGCTCTCCTTTGCCATAAGGGTCATTTTGTCTACATTGTGGCGCTTGCCGATCTTTTCCATCTCCGGGTCAGCAAAGCCGCCGGGATATTGCATTAGGAATTCCCCTTGAAGGTATTTCAATTTTTTTTTGTCTAACACTGGGCTTTCCCCTTTTGATATATTTTGTTGGGTGCGCTCATGTTGACAACAACCTTCAGCAAAAACAAACAAGGATTACTCGTTCCAACTGGCTGGCGGGGGGAAGTCTCTGCTGAAAGTACTAGGCTGTTGGCAAATTTATCTATCGATGAGATTAGGCCTCTTCTAAACAGAGTTGGATGAGGATAGTGTCCTCTCGCTCGGAGTTTTTAACCCCAGACATCATGTTCACGCACCGCGCTTATCCAGCGAGAGACATTCTTCAACTGTTGCGGTACTGCTATATCGGCAAATTCACTGACGAAAAGAGCAGCCATCCCGGTTATATCTGCGACAGAAAAGGAATCATTGCAAATATAGGTTCGACCGTCGTCTAGTTCGTCATCCAGCCATTTCCATTTGTTGTTTAATAGCCTGCCCATGCTTGCCGCGTATTCTGGGACTTGTTCAATTTTGTCTGCAAAGAAAGGGAAGGTATGTAGCCCAATCGCTCCAACAGTATTAAAAATTTGTTGTTCCATACGGCGGTTCCACATTTCAATCTGGGCCTGTTTCAGTGGCGTTTCGCCCAATAGCGGGTTCTCAGGGTGAAGATGTTCCAGATAACGACAAATTGCCATGCTTTCGCATAGATAGGTGCCGTCGTCCAACTCCAGGACGGGTAGCTCACCCAAGGTGTTTTTGGATAAAAAATCTGCAGAGCGAGATTCACCTTCCATGATATTGATGACAGTGGTGGGGATAACAATATTTTTTTCAGCTAAAAAAGCGTTGACGCGAAATGGGTTTGGAGCCTGGGCGGTAAATAATTTCATAACTAATTCCTAGTTGGTTCGTGTAATTTGAGTTGATATTGCCAGGGTTTTTCAGGGCTTTGAGTTAACCGGGCATATCAATGCGCTCAGACACTTCAATACGGCCACCGATTTCAAGAAAAGGGCAGCGTTTAGTTATCGATAGTGCGCTTTCCATGGAATCCGTTTCAATGATGGTGTAACCCGACATCAGCGTAGTGCTTTGGGCAGTAATGGTGCCGTCAGCGTCAATAGTTTGGGTGTTCATCAGTGGGTTGGCTGGACTAATCACTGCGTCACCTAATGAAGTTAGCCAATCCATATATTTTGATCGGTGTTGCTGCCCTTGCTCAGGGCTAGATGATTGTTCGCCGCCGAGATAAACAATAAGGTACTGAGGCATTCGTTTTTTTCCTTGTATGACGTGTTAGTGGTGCGAAACGCTGCGTTTCGCAGCGGGATCAGCATTATTCTTGCACAGTTCTATTTATGTTAAAGAACATATATGGAATTGTGCGATGATGAGAAAACAGGAGGAAAACCTATGTCCTACAGTGCAGAACACAAGCAGCAAGTCCGTGCAAAAATTGTCGAATCCGCGCGGGTATTATTTAATCGGCACGGTTTTGAGAGTGTTACTATTGATGGCATTATGGAATTTGCGGGGCTAACTCGTGGTGGTTTCTATAACCATTTTAAGAGTAAAGAATCATTGTATAGCGAAGCGGTGTCGAGTTTTTTAATGGGCCGAGGCGCTCAGTGGCGTGCTGAAGCCGGGATTGACCCAAGTAATTTGGACCCTGAGATGGCTCGTCAGATGATACATAGCTACCTTTCAACTGAGCACCTGCATAACCTGGATGACCAGTGTCCTATGATCGCATTGCCTTCAGATGTGGCCAGAGCAAAACCTGAGGTTCAGTCATCCTATCAAACGCTGCTGGAAGGAATGGTTTCCTTGTTTGAACGAGGGCTGGAAAATCACAGTAATCAGGCTCGGCACAAAGCGTTGTCACTGGCGGCCTTGTGTGTAGGTGGCATGGTTCTGGCGAAGAGCTTACCAAACTCAGATCTGGCTAAGGAAGTTCAAAGTGCGGCTCGTGTATCGGCCGATGAGATAACCTTGCAGTAATAATACCGCCTTCTTTTCTGTTGCTTTCTGTAGCGCTATATTGTGACTTGCGTATTTTCACTTCAAGGCTGAAACTATTTCTCCCAGTACTGAATTTACTTGAGTGACGCTATGTCAGAGAAGGGTCCGATTTTTATTTTGAGCGTCGATGGTGGCGGATCTCGGGGTGCTATTCCAGCCAATGTACTGAACTTCATCGAGTGCGAAGAGCAGATCTCCGTGCGGAAAGAGTTCGATTTTTTTGCTGGTGTGAGTACCGGAGCATTGGTGGCGGCTTATCTGGCCCGAAATGCCGGAAGTCTAGGACAATTGGTGGCCGGGGGATATTCGTCTGAGTCGATGACAAAGATCTTTAATAAGTCCGTCTGGGACAAAATGCTGGGGCGCATGCAGAATCAGCCAAAGTACGATGGCATCAACAAGCGTGCTTATATCGACGAACAAGTCGATGGGGTGCTCATCAACGACATAGTAGACAAGCACCTGCTTATTCTTGCCTATGATTTTATTAATCGGGAATTAGTGACTTTTAAGAACAATCGAGGCCATGATGCAGTTTATAATCCACCACTGGCGGAAATATGTGACGCTGCTACAGCTGCGCCAACCATGTACCCACCGGTCGCAACGACTGCGCCAAAGCGGCGCTGGTTAGTTGATGGTGCACTGGCTACTAATGACCCGAGCCAGTGCGCTATAAGTGAAGCACTTGCAATGGGATATTTGCTTGATGATATATGGATGCTGTCGCTGGGTACTGGCAAACCAGCACATGACCTTAGTCAGGAAGAGCGCGACAAAATAGGTGGAGAATCGCGTGGCTGGGGCATAGTCGATTGGCTGACCAATGGACTACTGGATCATATGATGAGCGCCAGTTCTTCGGTCAGCGCGCATCAATGCGAGCAATTGTTGGGTGATCGTTACCTGCGAATCAATGGTGAATTGCCTCGATCGCTGATGCAGATCGATAATACTACCGAAGTTAGGGTGGAGGACTTCAAGTCATACGCCTTTTTATGGTTCGAACAGTTCGTGGTGGAATTTCGCGCCTTACTGGATGGTGTCCGGGCGGCACGGATCCAGTTTGCTGAATTTGAGTAAAGCACGCGGTAGCTTTAATTTGAATTGAACTTAAAGAGCGCTGCCCGGTTGCGGAGTCCAGATTTACTCCCTTGGTATGCGTGAATAATAATGCTAAGAAGTAAGGGGAAGTAAATATGCGGCCAAGCACGAGACTAATACCTTTGTTTGCCCTTGGGGTCTCCCTCTGCACTGTTGCAGAAGAACGTTTAGTGTCCAGCTTGGGCAGACTGGAACCCGAAAATGGTGTGGTGCAACTTGCCGGGCCTTCCGGAGGAGGATTGTCTGGGGCTGTTATGAAATCACTGGAAGTTGCCGAGGGAGACTGGGTAGAAATTGATCAGATTGTCGCCCACCTGGACAGTTACAACCTGCGCAAAGCCGAGGTCGCCAGGCTCGAGGCTATACTTACCAATGCGCGCAACGAATTGACACGGCAGGTAGGCCTTGCGAAGCGGTCTTTAACCAGCGAAGCTAATCTGGACACAGCAGAAATGGATCTTGATATTGCACTGGCAGATCTCGCAGCGGCCAATGCAAGCCTTGAGCTGGCGGTGGTGCGTTCTCCCTTGCGCGCCCAGGTGATTGAAATTCATGCGCATCCCGGAGAGCGGGTTGGGTCGCAGGGCATCATGGAACTCGGTCGTACTGATAAAATGTATGCTGTTGCAGAGGTCTATGAAACCGATATTACATTGGTAAAGGTTGGCCAGCTTGCAAAAATCCAGACGCCTGCAATGGAAAAGGAGCTGGCCGGCACGGTCGATCGCATCTCACTTAAAGTGGGAAGGCTTGATGCGGTCGGAACAGATCCTATAGCGAAGACCGACGCTCGGGTTGTTGAAGTATTCATCCTGTTGGATGACAGTGAAGCGGTGTCTCGTTTCACTAACATGCAAGTGAAGGTGGAGATCCAGCCTTGATGTTTGGCTCCGTACCATTAGGCTGGCTCCAGCTTAAGGCCCAGAAATTGCGGTTGGGTTCCGCGATAATGGGCATTGCATTCGCGGTTATTTTGATTTTCGTGCAGCTCGAATTCCGTGAAGCACTGCATGTTAGCGCGGTGCGATATCACACGGCCATGGATTACGACCTGGCCATGTTGAGTCCCAAGACCGATTTTATGGTTTCCTCCAAGCAGTTTCCCCGAGCCCGACTCTACCAGGTGCTCGGCTTTAGTGGGGTCGAGTCGGCTACCGCTGTTTATATGCGGCTAGTCAGTTGGCGTAATCCGGCAGACCCATCGAATGCGCGTAATATTCTGGCGATTGGTTTTGATCCCTCTGAGCCCGGGTTAGAGCGCATACTCAGCGCGGAGCAAATCGAGGCAATCAAGATTCCGGATCAAGTCATCTTTGATCGGCGTGGTCGAGATGAGTACGGGCCCGTCGCTGAGTTACTGGATGTGGGCAAACCCGTTAGTGCTGAGATTAATGATCGCCGTGTCAGTATCGCCGGGATGTACCAAGTGGGCACGTCCTTTGGCCTGGACGGTGGAGTGATTACATCTGACCTTAATTTTTTACGGATATTACCAACCCGAAAGAAAGCGGCTATCGATTTTGGTCTTATCAAGTTAAAACAGGGTCAGAATGCGACGGAAGTACAGGCACAGATTCGGCGGGTGATTCCGAAAGATGTGCATGTACTGACCCGGCAGGAGTTCATGAACCTGGAAATCGAGTATTGGAACAAAACCACACCCATCGGCTATATTTTCGCCTTTGGTGCAGTGATGGGCCTGATTGTCGGATTGATCATTGTCTACCAGATTCTGTTTGCCGATGTGCAAGATCATTTGAAAGAATATGCCACGCTCAAAGCCATGGGCTATACACATGGTTACCTGCGCAATGTGGTACTGCAGGAGGCGATTATACTGGCTGTACTGGGTTTTCTCCCGGGGATGGGAATAGCACAACTTGTGTTTATCAAGGGCGCTGATGCGACGCGTTTGCCGCTCGAAATGAGCGTGGCTAGTGCATTGGGAGTATTCGCATTAACAGTGGCGATGTGTGCGGGCTCGGGCATGATGGCCCTGAGAAAATTGCGGGCCGTGGATCCGGCGGAGGTCTATTGATGAACTCGGGTGCACGTATCGCTCTTGAAAATGTGTCTTACATGTTTGGTAAAGGTGCCTTAGAGAAGCAGGTACTGTTTGATATCGACGTTCGGATTGAGGGCGGGGAGATTGTTATTCTCACTGGACCTTCCGGCTCGGGGAAGACGACCTTGCTAACGCTGATCGGTGCACTGCGGTCTGCACAAAAAGGCAGTGTCAAGGTGTTGGGACAGGAGCTTCTTAACGCCAGTGAGGCAAATCTCATTAAAGTGCGTCGGCAGATTGGCTATATATTCCAGTCCCACAACTTATTGGACAGCCTTACCATTCACCAAAATGTGCAAATGGCGCTGCAGCTCAATGATGTCAAAGGGCAGAATGCAAGAGACCGGATCGCCACAGTATTGCAGAGGGTTGGGCTGGCCGATTATGAGCACAAATTCCCGAGTGAATTATCGGGTGGGCAGAAACAGCGTGCAGGTATCGCCCGGGCATTGGTGAATCGCCCGCAGATAGTGTTGGCCGACGAACCCACTGCGTCGCTCGACAAACAATCGGGTCGCGACGTGGTTGAGCTGATTGAGGATCTTGCGCGGCAGGACGGTTCTGCGGTTATCCTGGTGACACATGATAGTCGTATTCTCGATGTTGCAGATCGCATCATGCACCTCGAAGATGGCCGTATGAAGTCATTGAGTGAGGCAGTTTCCGAGGGCACAAGCAGAATGCTAAACTTGCTGGAAAAACATGATCCAGACTCGGCAAACTACCTGGCGACATTTTCTTTCG
>JAHRWB010000104.1 GCA_019090385.1 Pseudomonadales bacterium
CTCCTGCTGTGAAGTAGAGGAAGACATCAGTCAGGTATTCTGTGGCATGGGTTTCCACTAGCGCCAGGCCAAGCGCCAGTGAGGCAACTACGACAAAATACACTTGTGGACTGATAGCGCGAATAGCTTCTCCAATACGTAGGCAGCGGGTGAACAATAGAAACAGGGCACCGGCAGCGGCTGAGATTGCGATAGGTATTAAACCGAAAGCGGCACTGGCGACTACGCCAAGCAGTATAAAAAATGCCACGGGCGCTTTGGATTCCACCGGAACATCCATATTAGCATCCAGCACAAAAAAATCGGAACTGCGTTTGATGCTTGCGATTTGCTCAGTTGCACCTTGCACAAGTAGAACGTCACCGGAGTGTAATATAACTTCGGAAATATTTTCCTGGCTGTTATTCCAAATATCTCTGCCTGCACGGTGCAGGGCCAGAACTGCTAGCTGATAGCGTTCCAGAAAATTGGTAAAGTCCAGGTTAGCGTGATCCAGTAACGAGCCGTCAACTACGGCGATTTCTGCCAGTACTTGATTTTCTGAACTCAGTGGATGTGCGTCATCGACGGCTTCACCATGGGAATAAAGTGTTGCCTTTAGATCATCGCAATACCGTTTAAGGTTGGCCGGTGTGTCTTTGACTCGGAGTCTGTCGCCCACCTTTAGTTTGACATCTGGCAAGGGGTAAAGGTAGTTCTCGCCACGCCTTATGCGTACTACCTTCATATCTCCACCGGCCATATCAACGATTTCTCCGAGGGTTTTACCAATTGCCAATGAGCCTTCATCCAAATAAATACGTGCTTCAAACAGTCGAGGAGAGAATTCACTGAGAACGATTTTTCGTTCGGGCAATAGCCGCGGAGCAATGGCCCACAGATATACGATGGCTACCAGCGCCGCAATAATTGCCGGACCTGCGAAGTCAAACATAGAAAAACGCTCAAGCCCAAGGTCCGACGCTATACTAACCACCAGTAAATTTGTGGAAGTGCCGATGGTGGTCGCCATACCCCCCACCAGTGTTGCAAAGCCCATCGGCATGAGCACCCGAGATGCACTGCTGTTGGTTTTTAGGCAGACACTGATCAATATTGGTAATAGCAGGACAACCACCGGGGTATTATTTATAAATGCACTCAATGCGGCGGCTATAATTAGGGTTGCAGCGAAAGACAAAAATGGTAAGCGACCCCAGGCATTTGCCAGTGCTCTGCCAACCGGCTCCAGGGCACCTGTTCGGACTAGCCCCTGGCCGACCACCATCAGGGCACATACAGCAATAAGGGCTTCATGGGCAAAACCCTTGAAAAAATCATTTGGGTTAAATGTATGGCCTGCCTCAGTGTATGGAAACAGACTAAACCCCACTGCCAGGGTAATTAGAATACCGAGGGAGGATATTTCGAGGCGTATTCTTTCTCTTGAAAACAAGATCAGCGCGAGTCCAGTCAGCAGCATGGAAGCCAGGGCATGGGCATTGGGTACGTCAGGAAACTGGGTGAGCATAAAAATTGCGCGCTATTTTAAAGAAAAGTAGGTATGCCTTTCAGGATAGCACTCATTGCCCAGGCAACCCTACAGTTCTTTATGCGCTTCTTAATAGAGCATGTTATCCCGCCCAGAGCTGAGCAAAACTTGCAATCATAAACTGGCAGACTATCATGACGCTTGGCATTATATGCGAAGCCGTACCGCCCAGATCCTTGTACTTGGCCTCTTGCAGGCGATCAGATATCAGTACGGGCAAATTGTCTGAATACATGAATTTGTAACAGGCGGATATTCTGGACCGCCTTGCAAACCGAACCTCGGGAGGCATTACTGCACCGGGGTTTTTTTATTTTAGGAGTTGGTAATGGAACACTCGGGTGAAACAGAACGAGATTCAGATTTGTATCGTATGCGCCATAGCATGTCGCATATATTGGCCCAGGCTGTGCTCGATATGCGGCCGGGTAGTACATTGGGGTTTGGTCCACCCATTAAAGATGGTTTTTACTACGATTTTATTCTTAGTGCGCCTATTACTGAGGAAGATTTTCCAGAACTTGAAAAGCGTATTCGAAAAATACTCAAGCGCGGCTCCAGATTTGATCGTGAAGAGCTGATTTATGACGATGCCATGTCGCGCCTGGATGACATGAGCGAGCCTTATAAAAGAGAATATGCAGAAGAGCTTTTTGTTAAGCATAAACTGGAAACTTTGAGTTTCTATCGAAACGGGCCCTTTGTTGATATGTGTGAAGGGCCACACGTAGAAAACTCTAAAAAAATACCCCGTGATGCATTCAAAATTCGCAGTGTGGCCGGTGCCTATTGGCGTGGAAATTCTGACAATGTAATGATGACGCGCATATATGTCTGGGCTTTTAGTAATAAGGAAGTACTGGATGAACATGTCAGTAATTATTTTCTGGCCTTGGAACGAGACCATAAAAAACTCGGTCGCGAATTGGGTATATATACCATAGATAACGATATTGGTAAGGGCTTGCCATTGTGGTTGCCCAATGGATGTATCATTCGTGATGAAATTGAGAAACTGGCAAAGGAACTGGAATTTCAGGCCGGTTATCAGCGAGTGTCGACACCTAATTTGGCCAAAATTGATCTGTACTATCAGTCTGGTCATTTGCCCTATTACGCAGATCATATGTACCCGACCATGGAGGTTATGGAAGCGGGAGATCAGGGTGATGCAATAAAGGAAACCTATGTTTTAAGGCCGATGAACTGTCCTCATCATCACAAGGTTTTTTCCAGCGAACCGCGGAGTTATCGTGAGCTGCCCATTCGTTTGGCCGAATACGGTCAGGTATACCGCTGGGAAGATTCCGGTGCTGTGGGTGGTTTGGTGCGGGTGCGAGGTATGTGCATGAACGATGCACATATCTATTGTACTGCAGAGCAAGTCAAAGATGAGTTTAAAGCGGTCATGTCTCTATATGATGAAGCTTATCGGATTTTGGGCTTGAAGGAATACTATGTGCGCTTTTCACGATGGGACCCAGAAGATCCAAAGGGAAAAGAAAAGTATGTAAACGATCCCCAGGCCTGGAACGATTCCGAACAACTGTTAAGGGAGGTGCTCGAAGAGCTCGAAATTGAGTATACCGATGCGCCTGGCGAAGCAGCGTTTTATGGACCAAAAATTGATATTCAGTTTCCGACAGTCACCGGTCGTGATGAGTCGGTGAGCACGGTGCAACTCGATTTTGCCGTTCCGGGTAGGTTGGGTTTAAAGTACATAGGTTCCGATGGGGAAGAACATACGCCTTACTGCATTCACCGGGCGCCTTTCAGTACCCATGAACGTATGGTGGCATTTCTTATCGAGCATTTTGCTGGTGCATTTCCAACCTGGTTAGCCCCGCTCCAGGTGCAAGTATTGACAGTTTCTGAACACTTTGATGACTATGGTAATGCCTTGGTAGCTAAATTACGCAAGCACTTTGTTCGTGCGGAGCTGGCAACTTCCAATGAAACTGTGCCCAAAAAGATTCGAGCGGGTACCACTCGTAAAATTCCCAATCTACTTATCGTAGGCGAGCGGGAAATGAAAGAAGGTACCGTTACGCTGCGTCGCTACGGCGAAAGAGAGCAACACACCATGCCTTATGAAGCCTTTGAAGAGGCACTGTTAAAGACAATTACAGGCCGCGAGCTGCAATTTTCTTTGCCGGGAGAGTCCTAACAGACTAGTCATTGTTTAACAGCGCGCTGGTCTCAGGTATTGGTACAATCCTAACGATGGCACTACCTGTTTTGTTCTTGAGCAACAGGTACAATAAGCCATCGAACCCCATTATCCTTCAGAAAGTCGTGCAATGTTTGAATCTGAGCTTTCCAGGTCCAGATTCGCCATTTGCCGAGTTATTTTTATATAGTCCAGCAGAATTCGGGCAGATTCCTCAGTAAGCGCATCGTTATCCTCTTCGTCATCGAGCTCTTCTTTATCACCGGTTTCCAGTTCGCCTGTTGCAAGCTGATCTGATTTTCCGTCGACCGGATCGGCTGGTACGCCAGTGGTTTCATTGTTTTCTGGATTGGCGTTGCTATTGGTTTTTTCAATATCAGCTGCCGATTCTGCTTTGGTTTTTGCCAGTTCTTTGGCCTCAAGAATTGCTTCCAGCTCATCCAGTGAAGCAACAGGTGTCTTACCTTTTGCAATGCGTAACTGATTTTCCAGACCCAGTCGCCAGGCATCGTCATCGAGCTTTTCCTGTGTGCGCTGGGCTTCATTTAACGATATGTGTGTCTTTTTGCGGTTTTCAATATTGCGCTCACCGAATGCACGTAAGTACTGGAAGTCTGGGTTGTTTTTCGTTCGTGACGCGTGTTTTGCCTGCAAACTGCCCAGCAGTGGGTTCAGTTCATTGGTATTGTGGTAGGAGGCTGGTTTGATGGTGTCATAGGGCAGTGCACCCTCAAGAGAACTCTCGCCAATGCGGTCAACATCATATAGTTCGGGGAATTCAATATCTGGCACGACACCTTGATGTTGGGTACTGCCACCTGATATGCGATAAAATTTGGCCTGGGTAATTTTTAGTTGCCCACGATTCAAAGGGACAAGTGTTTGGACCGTGCCTTTGCCAAAGGTTTGACTGCCTATAACCAGGCCACGGCCATAGTCCTGAATGGCGCCGGCAAAGATTTCCGAAGCCGAGGCAGATAAGCGATTAACCAGCACAGCAAGGGGTTTATCCCAGGCTACCCGGCCATCTTTGTCTGAATGGACACTGGCAGATCGTTTGGCCAATTTAATCTGTACCGTCGGACCTTCATCTATGAATATTCCGGTAAGTTTGTCAGCTTCCTCCAGTGATCCACCGCCGTTGTTGCGCAGATCGATAACCAGTGCTTCAGCACCTTCATCTTTAAGCTCCTGTAATAGTCGTTCTACATCTCTGGTTGTACTTTTGGGTTCCGGGTCGCCATTCTGTCTGGCTTTAAAATCCAGGTAGAATGTGGGTATTTCTATCACGCCAATTTTATGTTCTACGCCCCCCTGGTTTAGAGTTAGAAGTTTTTTCTGGGCAGATTGCTCTTCAAGTTTGACAGTATTTCGGGTGATAGATATAACTTTGTTAGCACCATCGGAATCATCGTTAGGTTTGACTTCCAGTCGAACGACGGAGCCTTTGGGACCGCGTATAAGCTCAACGACATCATCCAGGCGCCATCCTATTACGTCAATTAATGGGGAGTTTTCACCCTGGCCGACGGCAAGTATTCGGTCGGTAGCTTTTATCGCTGTGCTTTTATCAGCTGGTCCGGCCGGAATTAGACGAACCACTACAGTGTAATCATCCTCGGTTTTGAGTACCGCGCCTATGCCATCCAGTGATAAAGACATATTGATATTGAAGTTCTCCGATATGCGTGGAGAAAAATATTGTGTGTGCGGGTCATAGGTTGCTGCATAAGCGTTTACATATAGCTGGAAGGCATCTTCACTTTTTGTACGCTTGGCTTGCTTGAGCCGGTTTTTGTACCGTTTGGTGAGTGTTTCCTGGATTTCGGATAATTCTTTGTCATTCAGCTTGCTGCCGATTACTGAAGCTTTGAGTCTTTTACGCCAAAGGTCATCCAGTTCCGCTTGGTCTTTCGCCCAGGGTGCCTCTTCTCTGTCAATAGCAATGGACTCTTCCAGATTAAAGTTGAGATTATCGAGCCCCTGATCGAGCTGCTGCAGTAAAAATTCAAGACGGTTTATTAGCTTGAGCTGGTAAAGATTGAACATTTCGAACGCAGGTTTAAGATCACCGTCACGCAGTGCATCGTCGAGTTCATAGCGATATTTTTCCATTTCCTGGATGTCAGTATTCAAAAAATAGACGCGACCTCTATCGAGTACGCCAAGATATTTATCAAATATCTGACTGGAAGTATTGTCATCCAGCGGTTTGGTTAAATAATGGTGATGACGTAATTGCTCTACGATGGACCGACTCGTGCGCGGGTGGGCATCTAAAGGTACCAAAGTTGCCAGTGTGGTTTTGGCAATGGTGTTTTTACTTATTGTGCCATGTTGGTTTGATGTGGCCCTTTCGTCAAGAGAACTCGCATGGCTGGATAGACCCAACATTACCGAAATAGCCAGTACCGCCATGCACGAAGAGACAAATCCACGTAAAATCGCTGTTTTGATCAATTTATTTTTCAATATCATTATCCAATTCCCAAGACATCCGTATAATCTGACGTCCAAATGATGCAAAGGGTTCCCAAAGGGCTTAGTAATATCTGCGCTTTGCATTATTTAGGTATGCATTTCGCGTGAACTCTACAATGTGGAGTAGGGTCAGGTCAGGGTATCGTACTATTCCGGGGTTCATGTGAGATTAATGTAATCTGTTCAAGGTAAACATATGGTCAATTTATCAACTACGCAAGTGTCAGAAGCAGGGAATCCTGATTTGAGGACTAATATTCGACGCGCATCACTACTATTTACGAGTTTAGCGCTATTTTCGGGCTGTGCACCTACGGCGCTGGAATCAACAAACGCGACGGAGCAAACGTCGGCATCCCAGACAGTAAGTTTTGCTGATGACAAAGCAAAAGCGAGCTATGGAATGGGTTATAGCCTGGGGGACAATGTTAAGCGTCAACAGGCGGCTAATCTAGACTATGATGCATTTCTTCTGGGTGCGAAGGACAGTTTGTCGGGCTCGGAAAAGCGCATTCCAGAAGAAGAACTTAAATTGGCTTTCGAAGCTTTTCAAGTGGCGAGCCGAAAAAAACAACAACAGGCCGAGGAGGTAATGATGGAAGAAGGTAAAAAGTTTTTGGCAGATGCTGCCGGTCGTGAAAATGTGGTGACTCTGGCGTCTGGAATGCTGTACGAAGTTCTTACTGAAGGTGATGGTGCCAAACCGCTCTCTACAGACAAAGTGCGGACCCACTATCATGGAACTTTGATGGACGGGACAGTATTTGACAGCTCGGTTGAACGTGGGGAGCCCGCTACGTTTCCAGTAAACGGTGTTATTCAAGGCTGGGTCGAAGCGTTGCAGCTGATGCCAGTAGGTTCAAAATGGCGGTTGTACATACCGCCGGATTTGGCATATGGCGCTCGGGGTGCTGGAGGCCTGATAGGTCCAAATGCGACGCTGGTCTTTGAAGTGGAACTGCTGGAAATTGTTGATTAACTTCCTGGAGACAAAGCAAAAGTGAATGCCATTCGCCAGGCAAAATTAACACGCAGAATTATTCTGGCAAGTATTTTGGTAGCCGGATCCTTGTGGTATCTTGCTGGCGCAATGGCGTTTGATAAAAAAGAGTTTCTGGGCTTTGTTTCAGCCAGCTTTGTGCTGGTGTTGGGCACTATCGTCCTGGCTCTCCTCGTTGTTGTGCCGTTTAAGCTATTTCAAAGTAGGCGCCGGACAACCAAAATCAGTAAAAGAAATAAACTAAAGTAAGATTAAGCGGGTTCAAGCCGGCTATCGGCACCTAGTGAAGTGCCTGAAAGAAACGTGCCATCCGGGGTGCATAGTAGTTGTCACTGTCTACTGAAAAAGCAATGGTGTGCGCCCGCCCGATAATACGCTCTCGATCAACCCAGCCTACAACGCGAAAATCACCGCTATTATCGCGATTATCGCCCAATACCAGGTAAGCATTTTCTGGCACAGTTATCTTGGCAAATGACTGATTTTGGCGATTGCGTGCTGCAGGTATTAGCATAATTGTGCGGGTATTACCCGCAACGGATTCATGCAAAAACCGCCGGTGCTGTTTTGTGTTTGGGGGTAAATCAATATTCGCTACTTCGGTTTCGCTAAGCGCCTTATAGATTGCCATTTCTCCATTAATGATCAATTTATTTCTTTTTAGTTCTACCGTATCTCCGGGTAGGCCAATGACTCGCTTGATAAATAGCCGCTCATCTAGCGGTGAGGGAAAGGTGACAATATCTCCACGCTTGGGATCGCCCCAGCGATTTACGCGCACCATGGTAAAAGGAATGCGTAGCCCATAGGCCACTTTATTAACCACCACACGATCACCAATAAGAATGGAAGGCTTCATGCTTCCCGAAGGTACGTGGTTCCAGTCTGCCAGTGCTGAACGAAATACCAGCATTACGGCAATAAAGAAAAAGAAAAACCGCCATTCTTTCCAGAAGGCTTGTGTTTTGGGGTAGTTATCTAGGTTCATACAGATCAATTTATCTTAAATGTGGGTGTTTGGCACGACGCATGATGCTCAGTGGATGGGCAGTCAATGTCAACGTGAATAAGCGATTTATTTTGTTTTCAGCATGCGAAATATTTGCGTCAGTTTAGGGGGTTTACCTGTCATAAGAATTCCTGTTTCGAAAATGCGCGTTGCCATGCGCAAAGCAAAATAGATAGAAATTATCATCAGTAGCGTAGTAAAAAAATAGGTGCCGGGCCCTGGCGGCATGGCCGCGCGATTCATCATTGCAAAGGGTGTAAAAGGTGGTATCCATGACATGACTGTGGCCAGGGTGCCACCGGGATCTTTGCCAATAGGTATCATGACTAGTAGTGGCACAATGAGTATGAGCTGCACGGGCATCATCAGGTTTTGAGCTTCCTTAAGATTATTGCAAAGTGAGCCCAGTCCGCAGAGAAAAGCTGCGTAGAAAAGATACCCCAGAATAAAATACAAGATAAAGGAAGCAAGATAGAGTGGCTTATCTACCAATGACAAGAGGTCAAATGGTAAGGGGCTGTCCAGTAACGAGGGTAACCCCAAAATCAGTATAAGAAAGGCTATCAGCCAGCTACCAACAATAGTCAGACCTGTTCCCGCGATGCCCAGTATTTTTCCGGCCATGAGTTCTCTGGCGGAAACTGAAGACAGCAGAATTTCTACCAGTTTGTTGGATTTCTCTTCGACAGTATTGGTGAGTAACATTTGTGTGATGGTGAATATTGAGATCCACAACAGATAAACAAAGGCCACAGGTGCCCATTGAGTTAGCGTATCGCTGGCGTTAGCTACCGCCAAGTCCTCGCCATTAAGAACTACAGTTTCAAAGGCGATTGGCTGTTGTATCCAGTCTGCAATATTGGGCTCAATGGATTCTTCTCGGATTCTTTGCCCTTGCACCACTGATGAAACGGCGTTGGCAAACCATAATTGCAAATCGCGGTTGGTTAGATTTTTAGTGACGTAACTGGCTCCTTCACCACTTGCTATCGGGTCTTCGGGTATCACAAAATAACCCAACAGATGCTCCGCATTTAGCAGTATCTGTAGGCGGGCCGTGGAGGTATCAGCTGGCTCAACATATTGATAGTGGCTAAAGGAAGCATTTGGAATTATGCTGAGTACCTGTTGCGGGTTCTTGTGCCACCAGTCAGCAAACTGCTCTAATAAGGTAGGAGTTTGCAGGATTGATGCATTTTCTCGACTCAAGGTATACAGCAGGTCGGCGGCCTGAGACGCGAACAGTTTTTTCTCTTCGCCTTCCTTGAATTGTTGGCGCAGCTGCTCTATCAGAATAACCGATTCGTCAAACTCTTCAGTATATTCACTCCCATTGAGAGATGGCACGGTTTCGCTTTCCAATAGTTGGTGTATGTCGTTTTTAAGGAATCGCTTTTGTACAGCTGCTAAAACCCAGCCCGAATGGTCGATAACCGCGTATTTGGCCTCATTGACTGAGGTGCTCAATAAAACAGGCACTGCAGACATAATCACTATGATAATAGGCATAAAAAGTATGCTGACCCAGAATCCTCGGGTTTTAATATTTTCTAGGTATTCTCGCTGTGCGATTAGAAATACACTAAACATTGGAATTGGCACCCTTAACTGCCTGTATAAAAATATTGTGCAAACTGGTTTCTCGGGTATCAAAGCGCCGAATGGTTAGTTTATCTACCAATAACTTGAGAATATCTTGGGCACTTGTGCCGGGTTTTAAAGTGAGTTCTGCATGTTTGCCCGCATCCCGCACTCGCTCAATTCCAGGCAGAGTGTGTAAAATGCTTCCATCGCCATCGTAGTCCACAATAAGGTTATGGTCCATGCCGCTGCGTATCTCCGGGAGGGTCCCACTGAGTAATTTTTTGCCCTTATTTATCAGCAAAAGTGAATCGCATATCTGTTCAGCCTGTTCCATGACATGGGTAGAAAAAATAACAGTATGATTATTTTGTTTAAGCGAGAGAATGGTATTTCGAACCAGTTCAACATTTACCGGATCCAGACCGGAAAAGGGTTCGTCCAGAACCACCAGCTCAGGTTGATGGATCAAAGTGGCAATGATTTGAAGTTTTTGACCCAGGCCTTTCGAGAGGCTCTCGCACTTATTATTGGCTCGGTCGCTCAGCTCAAATTGCTCCAGCAGCTGAAGCGCTTTGAGTCTGGCATCCTGCCGAGACATTTTTTTCAGGCGTGCAAAATAGATAACCAAATCGAGAATGCGCATTTTTTTGTACAGGCCTTTTTCTTCCGGCAAGTACCCCAGTCGATTTTTAATCTTGCTGGGGTTGGTATTCCCCAATACACATACTGATCCGGCATCTGGTTTGAGAATGCCGGTTATCATGCGAATGCTTGAAGTTTTGCCCGCGCCGTTGGGCCCGAGATACCCGTATATGCAACCCTTTGGGATTTCAATATCCAGATTATCTACTGCGGTTATCTGGTCAAAATATTTGTACACACCGGAAAATTTTACGGCTAATGAACTCATTCCTTAAGAATCAGACTGGGTGTTTTTTTCGAATTGGGCGAGTTGTTCACTGGTTGCAGGTTGTTGGTACTTGCTCTTCCACTCATTGTAAGGCATTCCATAAACACGCTTTCTGCTTGTTTCGTAGTCTATAGTCTCGCCAAGCTCCTCTGCGGCAGCTGTATACCATTTTGATAGGCAGTTCCGGCAGAAACCTGAAAGGTTCATCAAATCAATATTTTGAACGTCTTTGCGTTGATCAAGGTGTTCAAGAAGCCGACGAAATACTGCAGCTTCTACTTTTTGAGTGTCAAGTTCGTTCATGATGGTTCCAGATTAAATTGCGATTCCTTCATTCTACCCCATTCGAGCGCTTCAACCGAGGACGCTCTCCTAGTATCATGATTTTTTTCTATTTCGGATTATAAAACCCACATGGTAGAGCTATTCTCTGACCCTGGCGCTTGGTTGGCTTTGGTCACACTTGTAGTATTGGAAATTGTACTGGGTATAGACAATATTATTTTTATTTCTATTCTGACTAACCGCTTGCCTGAATCTCAAAGATATCGTGCGCGCACTATAGGTTTGGGTTTAGCGATGTTTATGCGCATCGCTTTGTTAATGTCTTTGTCTTGGTTGATGAGTCTGCAGGACAATTTATTTGTTGTTTTTGATCAAGCTATTTCCAGTCGAGACCTCATATTATTGATGGGTGGATTATTCCTGCTCGCAAAATCTACTCGCGAGGTGCATAACTCTCTTGAGGGTGAACAGCCGCCTGAATCAGGGTCTGGAAGGGCCGTATTTGTATCAACTTTAGCTCAAATTGTTGTGGTTGATATCGTGTTTTCGCTGGATTCTGTGGTCACGGCTATTGGCCTCGTTGATCAGGTAGAAATTATGGTGGTGGCCATCGTTATTTCTGTATTGATGATGATGTTTGCCGCTGGCTCGATTAGTCGTTTTGTTGAACAACATCCCACTGTAAAAATGCTGGCCTTGAGTTTTTTAATGTTGATCGGCCTGGTGCTGATGGCTGAAGCTTTTGATGCTCACATTCCAAAAGGGTATTTATACTTTGCTATGGCATTTTCCTTTGCAGTGGAGATGCTGAATGTGAAAATGCGAAGCAAGGAGCAGCCAATAATATTACGCAAAGCCCAATTGCGGGATTTAATTCAACCGAGAGAAAAGTGAAATTACAAAAATATAATCAGGGCGTAAATACTTGGGGAATGCGAACAAAAAGGGGGTTGACCCGGGTAATCTCCACAGTAGAGTGAACATTGTTAAATGCTGCTTGTGAGGTGCAAATTGTCAGTTGGCTTCGTCACGAATAAAGACCCAGTCGTCTACTTTGCTACGTTGCTCGCAATAACGGTATCCAGATAGGTTAAATGCTTTTAGCGCTTTTACGGTGGAGACACGTTGTTCAATCAGATAACGTGCCATGAGGCCTCTGGCTTTTTTTGCGAAAAAGCTTATAAATTTGTATTTACCATTTTTTAGATCAAGAAAAGTGGGTGTAATTATGCGGCAGGTGATTTGCTCCGGATTGAGAACTTTATAATATTCTTGGGACGCGAGGTTAATCAGTACCTTGTGCCGGCTTTCTTCCAGCGTGCTGTTTAGATGATCGCTCAATGTGTTTTGCCAGAAGTGGTACAGATCAACGTCACTACCGACCTTTAATTTGGTACCCATTTCCAGGCGGTAGGCTTGCATCAGATCCAGCGGTTTTAATAATCCATATAGGCCGGAAAGAATACGCAGATGTTTTTGTGCCCAGTTTAAATCTCTGGACGACAGGTTCCAGGCTTCAAGACCTAAATAGACATCACCCTTGAAGGCCAATATTGCCTGTCTGGCATTGTCTGTGGTGAATGGTGTCTGCCATTCTGCATAACGTTGCTGGTTTAAATCGGCTAAATTACTGCTGATATGCATGAGTTCAGAGATTTGCTCTGAGGATTTAGTGCTTAGAGTCTTAATCAGCGTGCTGGATTTATCCAGGAACTCAGGCTGGCTGTATTTGGAAATTTGCAAAGGCGTTGCATAATCCAGCGTTTTTGCGGGGGAAATAACTGCTAACATGTATTTATTACGTCCAGGTTGCTTACGGTTAGTGTGAATCGTGGCTTCAAATCCTGCACCATCGTGTATTTATTGTAAATTGAGTATAAATTTGCCTTTGCTCGGGAGCCACCTGTTTTGACAAATTTGGCAGCATTATTTTAGGGTAAGGTTAATGCGGATAATGACATGAAAATTGTTTCGTGTACGGACATTGGAAAGGTCCGTGGAAATAATGAAGATTACCTGTCCTTTGATATGCACGCGGGTATTGCAATTCTGGCTGACGGGATGGGTGGCTTGAATGCTGGCGAAGTAGCCAGTGAGACCTGTGTTTTAAAAATACTGGCCGAGCTGCGGGCAAAATTACCCCCTGAGCGGTGTAAACGGCGAATAGAGGATTGTGGAGAATTGCTGCAATTGGCGGTAAAACACGCAAATAATACGATTTTCCAGATGTCACGCCAAAACATCGAATTTAACGGGATGGGAACAACTATTGTAGCAACAGTCCAGACTGCCGATGCTTGGGTTGTCGCTCACGTAGGAGACTCCAGAATGTATCACTACGGCCTTTCAGGCGATAGTGAAGGTAGAAAGCCAGACCTAGTTCGGGTAACGCGTGATCACAGCCAGGTTCAGCAGCTGCTTGATGATGGTGTATTGACCCCTGAGGAGGCCAGGGTCGCTCCGAACCGGAATATTATTACTCGTGCAGTGGGCATTGCTGCCCAGGTTAAATGCGAGCTTAGTCGCGTGGAGCTGGGGGAAGGAGAAATATTAATTCTTTGTAGCGATGGCTTGTCAGACATGGTGGACGATGATGAAATTGCGCAGCTATGTATGATGCACTATCTAGAGCCTGACCTATTGTGCCAAAAGCTGAAGGACCGTGCTAACGCAGAGGGTGGTCAGGACAATATATCGATAATTCTTATATGCACCTGATATGACTGTCCGAATATGTACCTGGGTTAAACTGGGTTAAAATAGCAATCATGATTTTGTTTGGTCTACGGTATCGAGCATTAAATGTGGAGTGTGCATTCACGGTATTAGAGGAGTAGCAACAGTGAATATCCAGGAAACTATCACCGCTAAATTAAATTCGGCGTTTACGCCTGAATTTGCCGATGTGGTGAATGAAAGTAATCTGCATAATGTAGCGCCAGGTTCAGAATCACATTTTCGCATCACACTGGTTTGCGAGAGCTTTGAAGGTACCCGATTAATCCAAAGGCACCGCCGTGTGAATGATTGTCTCCAGAGTGAACTGGCGAATGATATTCATGCGCTGGCCCTGCACACCTACACTTCTCAGGAGTGGGCAACGCGTCAGAATAAAACGCCGGATTCACCTGATTGTTTAGGCGGTGAAAAATGAACTGGGTATTTGCATTTTATCGTTTTGCTGCGGTTACAGATCCTGAATTGCTAGCATCTCAGTTACAGCCATTGTGTGAAAAACTGACATTGCGCGGCACTATTCTGGTAGCTGGTGAGGGTCTTAACGGAACCCTTAGTGGCAGCAAGCAAAATCTTTCGATGCTCTGTGATCGACTGCGGGAAGAGCCGGGTTTTGCCGAACTAGAGGGAAAGTATTCCCGTGCAAAACAGGACAATGTCGTGTTTCACCGTATGAAAGTGAGAGTAAAACCAGAAATTGTCGCTATGGGGGTGCCTGGAGTGAATCCAGCCAGGAAAACCGGAATTCATGCGGATGTTGCCACCTGGAATGCTCTACTGGCGGACCCGGATGTCATTGTGATTGATACACGAAATGATTATGAGATTGATATTGGTCATTTCCCTGGTGCAATTAACCCAAAAACACAATCATTCCGAGAGTTCCCCGAATTTGTTGAACAAACTATCAGCCCGGAAAAACATCCACGGGTAGCAATGTTTTGCACGGGTGGCATTCGATGTGAGAAGGCATCGGCATATATGTTGGAAAAAGGTTTTAAAGAAGTCTACCAACTGGATGGTGGCATACTGAAATACATGGAATTGGCTGAGCCCAGTGCAAATCTCTGGCAGGGTGAATGCTTTATATTTGATCAACGTGTGTCAGTGAATAAAAATCTCGAACAGGGGCAGTATGTTCAGTGCCATGCCTGTCGGCATCCTCTAACGCATACGGAGACAGAATCTTCCAAATACGTATTAGGGGAGAGTTGTGATTACTGTCATGCCGTTTTAACCGACAAGCAGAAATCTTCCTTTGCCGAACGGCAAAGGCAGGTCAATTTGGCCCGTGATCGGGGAGAGAGGCATATTGGTTTGTCTCCACCTGCCAAGGCGAGGAAAATAGTCAATAAAGTGAGTAGCGATGATAAGGAAATCAAAGCACGCTCCGGGAAGCCCCGATAAAAAATAACAGCTAAAGGGCTGTTGTCAAGCTAAGGGCTTTTACTGAGCTAAAGGCTTTTACTGAGCTAAAGGCTTTTATTGGGCTAAAGGCTTTTATCGAGCTAAGGGCTTCTCCTGGCAGCTGACGAAGGTTTGGATTCACCTTCCAGCCCATTCATCAAGTAGTCAAAAAAGCGCTGCAAACGCATTTCCTGAGAATCTTCTCGCAAATCTTCATAAAGTGTATTTGCCAGACCTTGGGAGGCAGAAAACCCCTGCACCATGAGAAACCAAAAATACAGGGTTCTTACTTTTCGTGTTTTTTTTGGCAGGTCAGGTAAAGCTTTGGCCAACATATTGTCTATACGAAGGGCAATATTTTGCGGGTCGCGGTGAAAAATTTCCTGAATACTGGGGTTTAAGTCCGATTGGCAACGGGCCAAAAAAGTTACTGCATTGTGTCCATAATCTGGTTGCGTATACAGTTGGGCGTAGGGTGAGTAGGCCGCCCACATGATCTCTCGACAAGTGGGTTTTTGTCCACTTGCCACCCTTTTTTCCAAGGCTGTCAATGCGGTCATACGGTAGCTGTCGAGTGCCTTTTTTATGAACTCAAGGATTGCTTCAATAATTCCGAGTTTATTCCCAAAGTGATAGTGTACGGCGGACGCATTTTTTGTACCGGCGGCATTGTTTATAGTGCGCATGGAAACTGCATCTATGCCCTGTGTTGCAAACAGACTCATAGCCGAAAGGATGAGGTTTTGCTTGGTTTGTTTAGGCTGTACGCGAGATGGTGTTTCGTTAGCCACGTTTTAGTCTTTGTTCTGGGTGGTAGCGATAGTCTATCAAGGCATTTTGTTTTGACTCAAGGCTTATTTATAAGAATGACTCAGGGCTGGTTTATAAGATCCGCTCAGGGCTGGTTTATAAGATCCGCTCAGGGCTGTTTCATAAGATCCGCTCAGGGCTGTTTCATAAGATCCGC
>JAHRWB010000105.1 GCA_019090385.1 Pseudomonadales bacterium
CAACGGTTATACAGGGTTTGTTTTGAGCTAAAAGAAGCACATTGTTGTATGCGCCACCTGAATAAAATGGATAAGGGGCGCATACTCAACCTTTGACAGCACTAATAGTTGATCCGAAATATTTGGAGTTACAATACAACTCGCACCTCTTTCTATGATTTAGTACACACTTCCAGAAAATACTTTAATACATACCACACGGGGAAAAGTTCCCGAATAATGTGTGAACCAGCACTGCTCCCCACTACATAAATGTCGTTAGTATGCGTCTACCTATAAGCACAGCCCATCAGCTTAGCTTATCGAATTCCATCAAGACTAATATCAGGAGATATCTTATGTTCCGTTCGTTGTTGCTAACCCTTTTGTTTACATTTTCAGCTTCGGTTTATGCCGGGGATTTCAACTACACTTATTTGTCAGCCAGCTACAGTGCTATGGATCTCGATGATACAAGCGCAGATGGCGACGTTATCGGTATTGGCGGCTCGTTCGCTGTTAGCGATAATTACCACGTATTCGCCAACTATGGTGCCGGCGATATCGACGATAGCGCCATAGACTTCGACATCGATTCCTGGAGCATAGGCATTGGCTACAACCGCTCACTCAGCGAGTCTATCGACCTTGTTGCGGGCATCTCCTACGAGTATGTAGATGTATCAGCACAGGGCTTCAGTAGTGTAGACGACAGTGGCTATGGCCTTGGTCTTGGCTTACGCATGGCAGTCAACGAAGAGCTCGAAGTCAATGCTGGTATCGCTCTGGTTGATTTTGGCGATTTAGGAGATAATACAGCTTTCGCAGTTGGCGCATTATACAATTTTACCGATAACCTCTCTCTCGGCCTACAAGCCAGCTTCGATGAAGACGTCTCTACCTACGGCATCCACGGCCGTTGGTACTTCGTAAACTCAACTCTCAACTCTCAACAAACAAGATAAAACCCTTTAACTTACTAGTTAGGAGCTGGGACGAGAAGGTCTTCGTCCCAGCTCCTATCCTACTAGAGTGAAGAGTGCGGCTCTATGGGGCGTACACTTAACAAAAAATTATTTGATACCTGCTTGCAACTTGTAAGTAACAAGCACAGGCCAATTTTCGACAATTCAATATACATATTGTATGGTTATTCTCGTAGGCTAAAAACAAATAACCTACAACCAGCTTGATTGATTAGCGAAGACAGTCAATCCATCAGTACCAAAACTAACCAGCAAAGGAGACTTTAATGAGCGATGTCAATCGTGCCGCATTGTTTTTTGAACCGGGCAAACCCTTTGAAATTGTTGAACTAAAAATACCAGAACCCAAAACCGGCGGTCTTACCTTAAAAATAACCCGCTCAAATATTTGCGGTTCAGAACTTCATATTTGGCGTGGCGATGGAAGATTTAGCGAAATTGCCACGCCCAAAGGGCGAATTCTCGGTCACGAAGCGACGGGTAGAATTCATGCCCTCGGCGATGGTGTAAGCACTGATTGGAGCGGCAAACCTATTAAAGAGGGTGACCGTCTCGCCTACCAATATTTTCAGCCCTGTGGCCGCTGTCGCAGTTGTACCCGGGGCATGACTGAAGCGTGCCGATCAAGCTTTCTTATCCAAAGAGGCTCTATGCATGAATGGCCATATGCTCGCGGCTCATTTTCGAACTATCTTTATCTACATCCAAATCAGGCCATTTTCAAAGTGCCCGACAACGTCACGGATACCATGGTTGTCGGGGCAAACTGCGCATTGGCACAGGTGATTATGGGCATTGAACGCGTGAATGTCAGCCTGGGCGATACTGTCGTCATACAGGGCTGCGGAGGATTAGGCGTCTACGCATGCGCAGTAGCCAAAGAGCGCGGCGCCGAAACAGTCATTGCAATTGATGGTATTCAGGAGAGGCTGGACCTGGCGAAAGAAATGGGTGCCGACCATACCATTAATTTGAATGAAATTACTGACTCCAGAGCAAGGGTTAAAGCTGTCAAAGATTTAACCAATGGCTGGGGTGCTGATGTGGTGGTTGAGGTGGTAGGTTTTGCTGCTGTTATCAATGAAGGTTTACGCATGATGGGTAGCGGTGGCCGTTATCTTGAAATGGGTACATTTTATACCGGTACTTCTTTTGAATGCGATCCTGGGCGTCTGGTTGGTCAAAATCAACGTTTTGAAGCCGTAGCTTCCTACGATGCCGTAAGCTTACAAAGAGCGATAGAGTTCCTCAGTCGAAATGCGGAGCGCCTACCACTGGACGAGGTTGTAGTTGACTACCCATTAGATGATATCGATTCTGCGTTTGCAGACCAGGATTCCGGCTCCGTGCGACGCGCCTCGCTGATAATGTCATAAGATCGTAAGATCATATTATGGAATCGCTCTCCAGCAACTTGCATTACGATATTCATCCGGGTAACGGACCACCCATGCTGATGGTCCATGGATTCTTGGCCAGTCGCGCGCAATGGCTGCCAAACCTTGAAGCACTGGCAGAAGTCTGCACCCCCGTGACTGTAGAACTATACGGTCACGGGCGCTCACCATCACCCGTAGAAGCCAGGCCTTATTCACCGGTAGAGTATATAAAGCAATTTGATATTATCCGCGAAAAAATCGGCGTGGAACAATGGTATCTATGCGGCTTTTCCATAGGTGCAAGCCTCACTATTCGCTATGCGTTAGATTTTCCCCAGCATACGATTAAGCAGATTTTCACTAACTCATCTTCCGCTATCTCATCCCCACCCGAAACAAGACCTGTTGATAACTTGATTCAACATTTCGAGCAGGGTGGTCTTAAAGTCATAGAAAAAATTCCCGTACATCCCAAATACGCCACACGTTTGCCTGCCGACGTAAGCGCACAACTGGTAGAGGATGCCAGTTTGTTAAACCCAGTGGGCGTAGCAAGAGGTATTGCCTACACCAGCAACATGGTCTCGTTGAGGAATGAACTAGGGAGAAACACACGCCCCACTTTGCTGGTTTGCGGTGAGCAGGAAAAACGATTCCAACCTCATCGCACCTTCGTCAAACAAAATATGCCCCATATTTCAATTGTTGACGTACCTGCAGCCCATGCAGTAAATGCGCAATGCCCGTTAGAATTTAACCAGGCAGTGGTAGATTTCATAACACGCTAATCGACTGCAGGCAGAGTCTTCAACTGCAAGAGTCTTTAACTGCAAGAGTCTTCAAGCAGTTACGTTACTTACGGGTATTATTTGTGGAGCTGATTGTGGCGGTTTATCTCCATTCATTTCAGCGATAAGCTGTGTCCAGCGTGACTCAATAGCCTTATATTGCTTTTCCTTCACGTGTCCAAAGCCACGCACATTATCTGCAATATTTGCTAACTCTATTGCCTGTGGCATATTATCTGCATTCAGCTTTGCCTCGATCACATCCAGGCTTAATTCATAACGGGCCAATATTTCGGTATCCAGTTGGCGATCAGCTGTATAGGAAAATGGATCCAAGCGCGTACCACGTAAAAATTTAAACTTCGCCAAAAATCCCAGTACAGGGGTAAACCAGGACCCAAAACGCATTTTTGTTAAATGCCCTGCATGGTCTTTTTTCGCAACTAAAGGCGGCGCCATGTGGTAATTAACGCTGTAGTCACCCGCAAAATTTTCATCCAGGTATTGTTTAAATGTCTTGGACGTATGCATTGCTGCTACCGCATATTCATCCTTATAAGCCATGACCCTGGCAAGGTTTTGTACAACCATTCTAGCGAGGACTTCACTACTATCATCAATTCTTTTTTCACAAGCCTGTATCGATGTCACTCGAGCAAGGAATTTATTGGCATACCTGCTGCTTGCATAGGCTTTTAGTTCCGCAGCCCGTACCTGCATAAGTTCTTCAAGCGAATCACCTTGTTCATTTATACCGACGATGTTTTGTTCCGGACCAGATTCGATCAGTGCATTCAGGGCAGCCATATCATGCGCGGCCAAACGCCCCAAATTGAGAGCATCTTTATTGAACTGTACTGAAACCCCGTTCAGTTCGATGGCCTTGGATAGCGCGCTCACAGAAACAGGTAACAGGCCTCTTTGCAAAGCGTAGCCCACCAAAAACATATTGGCAGCCATAGTATTGCCTAATAATTTAAGCGCGTAGTAATTGGCATTTACAAAATCAACGCGCTTCTCCCCAACACTCTCCTTAAGACGCCTGGAAATCCCTGCTTGGTCAAAGTCGATACGATCGTCCATTTGAAAAGCGGCCGTGGGCACAAGAAAATCGTTAATAATGGCACGCGTATGCTGCCACTTTACTGACAGTAAAGCATCCGGCCCTCCACTGACCACCAGGTCACAGCCCAGGATTAAATCTGCTTCACCCAGACCTATTTTCACCGTCTGTTGATCCACGCCGGCCGGCGCGATACGAAGATGACTCAATACAGCGCCCCCTTTTTGCGCCAATCCGGTCATATCAAAAACTGAGGCACTCTTGGCTTCAAGATGCGCGGCCATACCCAATACAGCACCAATAGTCACCACTCCGGTGCCACCTATACCTGTGATCAAAATATTCGCACTCTGAGGTGTCTCGGGCAGAGGCAGATCTAAAAATTGACCGCTTGAAAAATCTGCCTGGGCAGGTATTCGTGTTTTCGCCCCAGTGAGAGTAACCATGGCCGGGCAAAAACCATTGAGGCAGCTAAAATCCTTATTGCAGGCACTTTGATCAATGGCTCGCTTCCTGCCTTTAGACGTTTCGAGCGGAGTGATTGCAACACAATTGGACTGAACCGAACAATCACCACATCCCTCGCAAACTTCCGGATTGATGAACACCCGCTGATCTGGATCATCAAGCAAACCACGCTTACGCCGCCGTCGTTTTTCTGCAGCACAAACCTGATCATAAATTAGTACAGTGGTACCCGATACCTGGCTCAGCCGCTGTTGCACTAGATTCAAATCATCTCTGTGGGAAATACTCACACCTTTCCCAAAATCCAGATCACGTGCATATTTATCCGGTTCATCTGTAACAATAGCCACTTCGCTGGCACCTTCAGCCAGTACTTGTCGAGAAATTTTATCTACACTCAACTCACCATCCAGTGGCTGCCCACCGGTCATCGCTACCGCATCGTTAAACAATACTTTGAAGGTGACATTTACACCGGCATTAATCGCCCCTCGAATAGCCAGATACCCCGAATGATAATAAGTACCATCACCCAGATTCTGAAATACATGTTTAGTTTTGGTGAAGGGCGCCATGCCTGTCCAGTTCAGACCTTCCCCCCCCATTTGAGTGGGTGGCATGGTATCACGGTCCATCCAAATGGCCATGGTATGACAGCCAATTCCTGATAATGCCACACTGCCCTCAGGTATTCGCGTAGAAGTATTATGAGGACATCCCGCACAAAAATAGGGAATGCGAGCGATACTACCTTGCGCGACCGATGGTTGTTCATCTTGTCTCAGAGCAGCTAAACGCTGATCACTCTCATCAATGCTGACGCCATTCTGTTTTAGGCGGTACAAAATCAGTTCGGCTACGCTTAGCGGCAATAATTGTACATCGGAGGGTTGCTGAACTTTACCCACTTCGTCCAGCTTTCCGGTTAACCTGGGGCGTTGTTCTGCTGCCATATTAAAAAGGATGCTGGCAACCTGGGGCTCCATAAATGCTTTCTTCTCTTCCACCACCAACAATTCATCCAAGCCACTGGCAAAGGCCGTTAACTGCTCGGGCTCCATGGGAAAAATAAGGCCTGGTTTATAAACCCTGATTGGACCATCTGATTTATGAAGGTCAAGTAACTGTAGGGCTTGCATAACATCAAGATAAGATTTTCCAGCGGCAACAATACCTATTTTTGCATGGGGCGAAGCCAACTTCACTTTATCTATTTTGGCAGCCCTTGCGAAGGCTTTAACTTTAGGCAGTTTCTCTCGCTGCAAACGCATATCATCACCCGCCACATCAAAGCGAGCCGCATCAATACTATTTTCGACTGCAGGGTTGTCAATTAAAGCATCGGCAAGCGCATTTATATTTGGATCGAAAGCCTCCAAATCCAAAGACACTGTGGCGGTATTTTCTATCGTCTCGTTAACCGTTTTAAAACCAACCCAACAACCCGAATAGCGGCTCATGGACCAACCCAGCAAGCCCATATCAATAAATTCCTGGGGCGATGCAGGATACAACACGGGAATAGAAGCTGCGGCTACCGCATGTTCACTCTGGTGTGCAATGGTAGATGATTTCCCCGGATGGTCATCCCCCATCACTACCAATACCCCCCCGTGCTTGTGAGTACCGGCCATATTACCGTGTTTAAAAACATCCCCCGAGCGATCAACACCCGGCCCTTTGCCATACCATATGGAGAACACCCCATCGTAATTGGCACCGGGTAGCATATCGAATTGCTGGGTACCCCAGATTGCTGTGGCCGCCAGATCCTCATTAACGCCTGGTTGAAAATGAATGTGATGTTTTAAAAGGTGATCACGTGCAGCCCACAGCGCCAGATCATAGGCGCCAAGTGGAGAGCCCCGATAGCCTGAAATATACCCCGCAGTATTTAAGCCGGCTTTGACATCCAGTACACGCTGCAACAACGGTAATTTAGTCAATGCTTGGGTGCCGGAGATAAAAACGGTGCCTGAATCCTGAACATATTTATCGTCCAGCTGTACTTCTCTTAAGTTTGGTGCTTCGGACATGGCTATTCCTGATCAGGGCCTTATAAATAAACGCTAGTTTAAGTATTGCTTGCTTGGCACAAAAATCAATACAGCCTGATTATGACATACATAACGCTCATACAGGCGATTATGAACCAGAAAACCGCCCAGCCTTCCTAGCCATAAATAAGCGTAAGTTGCCGCAAAAAACATCAGGTTTTCGAGAGCAGGACTCAAGCTAATGCTGTGAAGCCCTGCCACCTACCTAAATATCTGTGCACTACAGATATTCCTAGGTGTTGACGTTCTCAAAAACATAAGGCTCAAGCGTCTCCTGAGCCTGAACGCGGAACTTATGCCACCGTCCACCACCGTAGTATACAAGACTACCTGGCTCCGCTTTGCCCTCATGATCGTAATAGGAAATACAGTCCCGTAAGGGTGCTGTGGCCACATCTACATCACGACAGTGATCAGCATAAGCTTTTTCCGGCGCGGATTTAACATCAACAACATCGGCACCATTCTCACGCATTTTTTCGAGCATCCACAACACGTAGCTACAGTGGTCATCAATTATTTCAGTAAAGTTAAAACTGCCACCACCACCTTGTGGACCTGTTATCACAAACATATTCGGGAAACCCTTGCTTTGTATACCAAGAAATGTCCGCGTTCCACCATCAGACCATTTTTCGTTCAGTGATACCCCATCCCGACCGATAATCATGTCAAAGGTAGATGTTGCCATCCACTGAAAGCCCGTTGCATAAAGCAGCACATCCAGCGGATACTCCACCCCTTCATGCACGACACCTTTTTCATTGATTTTGCTTACACCCCGAGGTGCTGTATCAACCAGCGTAACATGGGGCTTGTTAAAAACCGGTAAATACTCGTCGTGAAATGCCGGACGTTTACAACCATAAGAATAATAAGGTTTCAGCGCTGCGGCAGTTTTGGGATCCTCAACGATGGCATCAACCCGCGCACGAATTTGCTCCATCGTTTGAAAGTTACTGTCTAGCTGCGCCTTCATCCACTCTTCAGGCGAGAGATGAGCCATGTCTTCATTGGGTTTTGTTGTTGTCGGCTCATTGTCTCCGGACAAAAAGTCATCATCGGCAAGCACAGCGTCACGAAGAGAGGACATTTTGGCAAATCTGGCACGCCTTGCCCGCGCCCAGCCCGGTTCGTTTGACCAGGTTTCTATTTCTTCCTCCGTCGTGGCCCGCTGATCACGCACATCAATAGAAGACGGGGTACGTTGAAAAACATACAATTCTTTAACTATCTTGGATAATTCAGGGATAGCCTGAACCGCCGTTGCACCGGTACCTATAATGCCCACGCGCTTACCTGCAAGATCAACCTTATAATCCCAGCGTGAAGTATGGAATGCATCCCCTTTAAAGGTTTCCATGCCATCAATTTTAGCCAGCTTTGGCGTGGTCAAAATGCCATTCGCGATAACTACGAACTTCGCCTTCATCTTGTCACCACGATCCGTGCTCACCACCCACCGCCCGGTCGAATCATCCCACTTCGTCTCTTCAACAGTTGTATGAAAGAGACAATGATCATAGAAGCCAAACTTTTCAGCCATGATCTGGCAATACTCCATAATCTCGAATCCACTGGCAAACTTCATAGTCGGAATGTAACCAGTCTCTTCCAGTAGGGGCAAATAACTATAAGACTCCACATCACAAGCGATACCCGGGTACCGATTCCAGTACCAGGTGCCTCCAACATCACCCCCTTTCTCACAAAAGCGCACATCTTTAAACCCTGCCTGACTAAGTTTGTGCCACAACAGCAGGCCGGCAAACCCTGCACCCACGACGAGAACTTCACACTCATCAGTCAATGACTCTCTCTCAATCATGGCCTCTGAATACACGTCTTCCATGTATTTACTGAACTCTCCCTCCAAAGCGATGTAATCTGCCGCTCCGCTCCGCGCCTCTTTAAATTCTCTATACTTGGCTTGCTCTTCTGCATTAAATACAGCACCGGCCGGTGCTTCCGGCAGAAACTTCAGGGCTTGATCTTCCACCACTGAGTAACCCTTACCCGCTATCTTATCGCTTGCTTTGGCCGCACGTGTGTTAAAAATCTTTAAACCTGTCTCTGGATCTATTCGAATAGGCATATTGTTATTCTCGCAATTTCAATGTGATCTGGATTCCAACCTGATGCGCATCATTTCTCTCAGGCAAGAGATGAAACAATGTCCACAGCTGGCAACAGTTAAGCTTTAAATAACGATGCCAGATTTTAGCGCTGAAGAAAACCGCTTAAAATGACGACAAATTGCCCACCCCATCAATATATACATGAGGTACGAACAATATTGACGCTCACTCACGGGCTGTGGTTGAATCAATTCACTGATTTTACCTGCATCCTGGTGAAACTAGCCTGCACTTCTTAAGCAGATTCCGGGTAAAAAAGTAAGAACGGGACGATTAACCCAGAGATCGTCGGGGTGCTTTTTTTAATGCTTGGAGTTAATGATGACAGGACCACTAAAAGGCTTTCGTATACTCGACCTGACCGCCTATGTTTCAGGGCCACTAAGCACCATGATACTTGCCGACCAAGGCGCTGATGTAATTAAGATTGAACCTCCAGGCAGAGGAGATATGCTGCGATACGCAGCAACCCAACGCAATGGCATCTCTGCCTATTTTGTTAGTTGTAACCGCGCAAAGCGATCAGTCGCGCTGGATCTCGGCACATCAGAGGGCCGCTCTGCAGCCCAACACCTGGCCAAGGGGGTTGATGCGGTTGTGCAAAACTTCCGTCCCGGCGTAGTCAAACGCTTGGGCCTGGACTATGAAACATTGCGTGTCAATAATTCTGAGCTGGTTTATCTATCCATTTATGGGCTGAGTGATGAAGGAGACCTGGCAAAACAAAGGGTGTTCGATCAGATAATTCAGGGTATGGCAGGATATGGGTCTGTTCAGGCCGATCCAGAAACAGGCCAACCTACACTTATGCGCACGGCTATCTGCGATAAAATTACATCGCTTACAGCAGCCCAGGCACTGACAGCAGCATTACTTGCTCGCGCTGGCGGGGCCGGTGGTCAGCATGTTCGGGTGCCAATGCTTGATGCCTGTTTACAATTTATATGGCCTGACACCATGACAAATAACACCATACAGGAACCGGATGTCACACTCAGACCAGAACTGTCTGAGGTTTTTATGGTCGGGCCGACACAAGATGGTCACGTCACCCTCTATCCCGTAAATGATATTCAATACCTGGCTGCTTTCAAGGCTGTGGGCCGCCCCGATCTGGTCGAAGATGCCCGTTTCGCCACTTCCAGAGATCGCACACGCAACAATGTAGAATTACTGCGAGTTTTACACGCATCCGTTGCTGGATTCACTACAGAAGATATTTTACGTCGATGTAACGAGGAAGATATACCTGCAGGCCCAGTTGTAAATAGAGCGGAACTAACTAGTCAGCCCTATATTCACGAGACGGGCGTGCTTCGCGAACAGGTACATCCTCAAATTGGGCGCTACCTGCAACCACGACCTCCCGCCCACTTTTCAGCAACACCCGCAGAACCGGAAAGAGTGGCTCCAATGATCGGTGAACATACACGCGAGGTGCTAATCGAAGCCGGTATTGAGGGTGATGAATTGACTCAACTCTGCGCTGCGGCTGAGGCAAAGCCCTGAATAAAGACTTTGATGAGGAATTGCAGAACAGCATACCGAATTTGCTATCTGTTAAAGAGTGGTGAAGTATTTTCTGGCGATTCTCACTACGAAGAAAGCAAGGGGTAAATAATATGGCTATGAGAAAACCACTACATTAACAATCGCGCCAACAATCACTCCAAGAGATAACAACATGAGTCTAAAAGTCGGCCTCGCAATCCCCGGAAAATTCTGGAATGGCAGCATTGAGAAAAAATCCCAACAGCTTGAATCTATCAGTCAAGGGGGGTTTGACCATGTCTTCAGTGCTGATCATGTATCGTTTCACGATGGCTCTGGCAAAGATGGATTTGTAGAAATAGCCGCACTATCACAATTGCATCCGAGCTTAGGTATTATGATTAGTATCTACCTGTTAGCCTTAAGGCACCCTGTACCGGTGGCAAGACAACTGGCTTCCATCCATCAGATTGCCCCCGGACGAACCCTTTTTGGTATTGGTATTGGGGGCGAAGACCGCCATGAAATCGAAATATGCGGCGTCGATCCCAGCACCCGGGGTAAACGGACTAACGAATCTCTGGAAATATTACGCGGGCTTATGGCGGGCAAAACAGTCGATTTTGACGGTGTGATAATTCAAGTTGAAGCCGCCCGCATCAAACCGCGTATTGATCCGCACATCCCTATCATTGTTGGTGGTCGCTCCAATGCAGCCTTGAAGCGTGTGGCTCGGTTTGGCGATGGCTGGATCGCCTCCTGGTGTTCCGTAAAACGCTTCAAAGAAGCGCTATTGCTTATCAATCAAACGGCTGCAGAATATCAGCGACAGGTAGATTGGCAGCATGGTTATCAACCTTGGGTGGGACTCGCGGAAACGAAAGAAGAGGCGCGCGCATTGGTTGCCGCGGAGATGGAAAATTTTTACAAAATTCCATTTGAAAAATTTGAAAGGTACACCCCCTATGGAACCCCCGAAGATATTGCCGCTTTTCTTGCCCCTTATATTCAAAATGGGGCCAAAATAATGAATCTGAAAATCATTGCCGCAACTGACGAAGTATGCATTGCGGGTGGCGGCGAAGTGGCAAGCCAGCTAAAGCGGATGGTAGAAAATTAGCCATTGGGGACAGTGTACTCAATTGCGGGAAAGCTAACCTTATTTGCTCGCATCCCTTTCTTTAACCATGGTCAATGCCATGTCCTCTATCATATCTTCCTGACCACCCACCATCTTGAGACGACCCATTTCCAGGAGTAAATCCCGAGCCGGAATTCCGTATTTCTCTTCGGCACGTTTGGCGAAGAGTAAAAATGATGAATATACACCTGCATAGCCAAGTGTTAATGCATTGCGATCAATTCGCACGGGGAAATCCATAATCGGCGTAACCAATTCTTCAGCGACATCAGCAATTTTAAAAATATCCACGCCGGTTTCTATACCCATCCGATCACAAACAGCCACGAACACTTCCATCGGCGTATTACCGGCTCCTGCCCCCATACCACCACAGGCACAGTCGATACGATTCGCGCCCGCTTCCACAGCAGCTAAAGAATTTGCAATACCCATGGATAAGTTGTGGTGGCCGTGGAAACCGAGTTCAGTTTCAGGCTGGAGTTTATCGCGCAATAAACTAATGCGCGCCGTGACATCATCAGGCAACATATAACCTGCAGAATCGGTAGCATAGATACAATTTGCACCATAGGATTCCATAAGTAATGCTTGTTCAAGCAATTGATCTGGCTCGATCATATGCGCCATCATAAGAAAGCCAACTGTATCCAAACCCATCTCTCTGCCAAGTTTGATGTGTTGAAATGACACGTCAGCCTCGGTGCAGTGAGTGGCAACCCGAATGGTTGCGATACCGCAGTCCGCTGCCATTTTTAAATGGTCAACCGTACCGACGCCGGGTAATAACAGTGCAGAAACCTTGGTTCGCTTCAGGTTCGGAATTACCGCGCGTAAATATTCTTCGTCACTGGCTGCGGGAAAGCCCCAGTTGACCGATGCGCCACCAAGACCATCGCCATGGGTAACCTCTATCAGGGGTACCCCGGCATCATCCAGTCCTTGTGAAACAGCCTGCATCTGCTCGATAGAAATCTGATGTTGTTTTGCATGCATACCATCGCGCAGGCTCATATCATGCACAGTAATTTTCCTACCTTTGAGATCCATAATGACTCCTCTGTCTCGCCACCATAGCTGATGTGTTAGGGGCTAATGTGTTGGGGGCTAGCTTGTTAGCGGCTAGTGCGACGCGGTAATTCAATCTTGCCATTGGTAGTTTCTTCAGCAAACATTTCAGCCGTGCGTAGACCGGCGGCGGTCATAATGTCGAGATTGCCAGAGTATTTCGGCAGGAAATCACCGAGGCCCTCGACTTCCATGAAAACCGATACACGCTTACCATCAAAGATCGGTCCGTTCACCAATCTGTAACCAGGAACATATTCCTGAACAGCCTTGACCATTTCATTGATCGAACGGGTTATCGCTTCCTGGTCAGGTTCATCGCTTGTCAGGCAATGGATCGTATCACGCATGACTAAAGGGGGTTCTGCAGGATTAATGATGATAATTGCCTTGCCTTTTTTAGCACCACCTACCTGTTCAACACCAGCCGAGGTGGTACGGGTAAACTCATCGATATTCATACGTGTACCAGGGCCCACTGACTTAGATGCAACAGTGGCGACAATTTCACCGTAGTCGACGGACTGAACCCGGGACACAGCAGCAACCATAGGAATCGTTGCCTGACCACCACAGGTGACCATGTTGACATTCATTTCCAGTTTTTCCGCGTGCGCCTTGAGATTAACCGGCGGGATACAAAACGGACCAATCGCCGCAGGCGTCAGATCAATCATGATCACGCCAAGCTCATTGAGCTTTCTGCTGTTTTCCGCGTGAACGTATGCAGATGTTGCATCGAAGGCAATCCGGATGTCATCAGCAACAACCTGATCCAACATCCCATCCACACCCCCGGCTGTGGTTTTCATGCCAAATTCTTCAGCACGTTTGAGACCTTCTGATTCGGGCTCAATCCCAACCATCCACACTGGCTCTATCCATTGGCTGCGCATGGCCTTCATCAATAAATCGGTACCGATGTTACCGGAGCCTATAATAGCTGCTCTCAATTTCTTGCCCATCTCTTTACCTCATTATTGTTTCAGGCGGTCGGGCTGACTATGCTCGAGCCAAAAGGTGCAGGGGTTGATAAAAATGGATCACGCAGAGCCGTTTCCGTGAAAATTGGCGCGTACATTATCTCATGGATGACTATTAACTGCGGACTTCAATTCAACCTCCACTGACACAATGCATCAGTGGAGGTAAAAAGATCCAATCACTTATTCGCGACCGAAGAACCCCATCACTGTTGACTCGAATTCATCCTTGCGTTCAATCATCGACCAATGACCAGAATCGTGGAAGGTATGTAGCTCCGCTTTAGGAATCAGACGCATGGGTATCAATGCCATGTCGAGGGGCGTCACGCGATCATCACGACCCCACAAAATCAACGTGGGTGCCTGGATCTTACCGAGGAATTCAAGACGGGCTATCGCAGCACTACCGCTTGTCATTTTACCCATCATCTTCAGGGCCTCAGGCGCATACATTTTGCGAATAGCCTGGTTACCATCTTTTTTGATGGCCTGGGCAAAGCGCTCATCGACAAACTCGTCGGTAATAAGGCTCTGATCATAAACCATTGACTTCATCCAGGTTATGATTTTTTCGCGCGTGGGATCTGCCACGAATTCACCTAGCAGCTTGATTCCCTCCGCCGGAGATGCATTGAACAAGGACATGCCGACACCACCAATACAAGCCAGGCGTTTAACCCGCTCCGGGTGACTGGAGGCCACTTTTGCGGCGACACCACCACCCATGGAATTACCCAGGATATTAGCCTTGTCGACCCCGACACCATCAAGGAATCTAATTACCGCACCGGGAGCATTCATTATAGGATGGCCCTCGACGTCGTCCGACCCTCCGAATCCCGGCATGTCTAGCAACAAGCAGCGGAATTTCTGAGTGAACGCACCAAGATTTTCACGAAAGTTGGCCCAACTGCTGACCCCGGGGCCAGAACCATGCAAACAGAGGAGAACAGGCCCTTCTCCCACATCGTGGTAATGGAGGTTTCCTTCCGGGGTTTCAAGTGTCCTGCTGGTATCTTCGAATGTGTAAGCTGATGTCATAAATCGTTTCTCCTATTCTGACCTGCGGTCTGTTTCTCATTGGTCTGGACAATAGCCGTCTTTCCAAACGGGTGTTTTTGTTAGCAGTGACCACTCAGCCATTTGTCGGGATCAAACCCTGATACTTGAAGTAGCACTGTCAAATAACTATAACCTATGGAAGTGAGCTTCTTCTAGGCTTTCCTCGACTCAGCAACAGATGCGCTTAACATCAGATCTGTATTCCTGGGCCAAAAGAGCAATCGTGATAAAGCTAGCCGAATCTGACACTACATTCACCAATGCCACCGATTTCCATGCGGAAGAAATCGCCCTCATTCACGTCTAGCATCGCTGACAGGGCACCGGACAAGATGATTTCCCCGGCCTTTAACTCGATGCCTAGTGCTCCGAGTGTATTGGCAAGCCATACCACCGCATTTACCGGGCTGCCCATGGTTGCCGCACCGGCACCAAGACCAGCGATTTCACCATTTTTCTCAAGTACCATACCGCAACTGTACAAATTAAGGTTATCCACAGAAACAAGTCTATCGGAAAGTACAAATACACCGCACGAGGCATTATCTGCAATGGTGTCTTGTATTTTAATCTTCCAATCAGCAATACGGGAATCGACAATTTCGAAGCACGCCATTACCCCTTCCGTTGCGGCCAACACGTCAGCCGCGGTAACCCCAGGGCCTTGTAGATTCTTTTTTAGCACAAAAGCAATTTCACCTTCTGCTCTTGGTTTGACTAAGGTGCCAGTGTCTATCGTTGCACCGCGTTCAAAGGACATATCGTCAAGCAGTGTGCCGTAATCAGGTTGATTCACCCCCAGCATATCCATCACCGCCTTGCTCGTTACGCCAATTTTCCTGCCGATGATCCTGGAGCCTGCATTCAAACGCGATGCCACCAACAGCTCTTGAATCTTATAAGCCTCGGCGATACTCAGATCTGGATAATTTTCGGTAAGCGGCGTGATCGTGCTCGCGTCATTCCAAGCGCCAAATAGTTGTGCGCTGATTTGTTCTAACTGACTCTCGTTCATTGAGGTTCGTGCCATTCAATTATAAGGACGTCTAGGGTAATCCGAATAACAGGGGAAGCAAAGCTAAGGCGGATAAATGCGCTTTACCTCAACCTTGTGACTTTCGACGCCAATCACCCCGCGAATCTGGACAGTATTGCACGGCAATGTAAATATACCTGGATGGTCTACCCTACCGAAAATAAGGGTGTGTAAAGAGCTGTTCGATCGCCTGAAGTATTTATTGAACAAGAAGATGGTAATTGAAATCATGCGTATCAATTGAGGTAGTGAAAAATGGGACGAATACAAAATAAGGTCTGTTTAATAACGGGCGCAGCATTGGGTATGGGGCGAGAGCACGCCCTACTGTTGGCAGAAGAAGGCGCACGCCTCATTCTCACTGATATTAACACTGCTGACGGTGAAGCCATTGCCAAGCAGATCAACGGCTCTGGTGGTGAAGCAATTTTTATCAAGCACGATGCTTCATCCGAGGAAGACTGGCAACACGTCGTTGAAAAAGGTACACGACATTTCGGCAAAATCGATGTACTGGTGAATAACGCTGGCGTTTTCGTCCTCAAGCCCATCCAGGAGACTTCCACCGAAGAGTGGGATTTCGTTCAAAGCGTCAACACCCGCGGCGTTTTCTTTGGCATCAAATATATATTGCCTGCAATGCAAATAGCAGGAGGTGGGTCGATTATCAATATCTCCTCAATCTACGGGATCATCGGGGCGCCCAACGCCTCGGCCTATCAAGCGTCTAAAGGCGCTGTGCGTTTGCTAACAAAATCAGCTGCGGTGGAATATGCTGAATTCAACATTCGGGTCAATTCGGTACATCCAGGGGTTATTGCCACCAACATGACCAAAGATCTATTGGCGGACGATGCCACCACCGAGGCCCTCCTTGGTAGCGCAATTATACGCCGAGCAGCCCAACCAAAGGAGATTTCATGGGGTGTATTATTTTTAGCTTCTGATGAATCTTCTTATATGACAGGTTCGGAGCTAGTGATTGACGGTGGTTATACGACTACTTAGACGGGTAGCGTAAACAAAAAGTTATACCTGGACATGCCAGGAATCCGTTGATATAGATTATCTTCCTTTAATCCTATTGATCATGGACCGACGCATGTACCAACTCGACAATGAGTATTGTCCTTCCCTTAGCCTATGTTAGTATTTGAAAAGCCGAGAGTTTGTAGTCCCGGAGACTCAGACAGTTTAGATATAGCAAATGGGAGAAGCCGTTAACGATGTTTACAAACATGCTAAAAGCTAAGTTACACATGGGTGCTGTTACACAGGCAGAGCTCTGGTATGACGGCTCCTGTGCTATCGATTGTGATTTGTTAAAACTTGCAGGCATGCGGGAATTTGAACAGATCGATATATACAACGTCAGCAATGGTGAGCGTTTCACCACTTACATAATTAAAGCTGAGGCCGGTTCAGGTACTATTTCAATGAATGGTGCCGCAGCTCGTCGGGCCCAGGTCGGCGACAGAATTATTATTGCCACTTACGGGCAATATAGTGAGGCCGAGCTTGGTGCACATAAACCCAAGCTTGTTTACCTGAATGAAGATAATAGCGTAGATCGCACCACTAACACGATTGCCGTTCAGGCAGTTTCTTAGGTCATTTTTTTTGCGCTTCACTCGTACATCTAACGAGCTAGCTTTGAACTTAGCATGCCTATGGTAAATAGCTAGAGTTTTACTTATCCTCTACCAAGGAATTTGATAACGCTGGCACCCTCTCTTTCCTTCCGGGTGCTGTATTCTTTTAATGTTAAGTATGGGGAACAATATATGTCTGAACTTAGATATGACGGAAAAATTGCCATAGTCACCGGGGCAGGTGGCGGCCTGGGCAGAGCACATGCGTTATTGCTGGCCTCGAGAGGCGCAAAGATAGTGGTCAACGACCTCGGTGGTGATGTAGCCGGTGAAGGTGGCTCATTATCCCCGGCCCAGCAGGTTGTCGAGGAGATTAAAGCCGGTGGCGGTGAAGCTGTCGCTGATGGAAATACCGTCGCCACCCAGGAAGGTGGTGCAGCTATTGTCAAAACTGCCCTCGATACATTCGGCGGAGTCCATATTATTGTCAACAATGCCGGTATCCTATTGGATAAATCTTTCACCAAAATGGAGCCTAGTCTGTTTGACCCTGTGATTGATGTACATTTAAAAGGTTGTGTATGGACCACCCAGGCGGCCTGGAAAACTATGCGCGACCAAAACTATGGACGCGTGGTTAATACTTCATCCTCATCAGGCTTATATGGCAACTTTGGCCAAACCAATTATTCTGCTGCCAAGATGGGAATCGTCGGTTTAACCAAAACACTGGCTATTGAAGGCGCCAAGTACAATATTAAATGTAACGTTCTGGCACCCGGTGCAAGAACACGTATGACTGAGGATCTTCTTGGTGAGCGAGCTAATAATATGGATCCAGGGCTGGTTTCGCCCATCGTCGGTTATCTGGTTCACGAAGATTGCACGATTACGGGTGAGATTTATGCCTCTTCTTCAGGTCACGTTGCCCGTGTTTTTGTTGGCGAAACCAAAGGAATTACTGATCGCGACAGCATGAGTCTCGAATTCATCCGCGATAATATTGAAAAGATCCGTGATGAGGAAGGTTATAAGGTACCTAAATCTGCCATGGCCTAAGTAATCTCGAATAGTTAGTAGAGAATCGTTAGCAATGACTGCTTAACAGAGTCTAAGCTAACGCAGAAGATGTTGGCCAGGTTCCATATCAAAATGGTTCTTGGCCAATTAACTCAAGCGATCATGTTATTTCACGGTCTACTTCTAAATCAATGTCACGACCTTTTTGCGATCTATTCCGGAACCGCTCGCTCCTGTTCCATAACAAGCGCTTTGTAATCCTTCATGGCACGGTTAACGATCACAAAGTAACCGCACGGCATTAATGACAAAGCAACCTAACAACTAAGCGCGGGGAGTGATTATGAGATCAATGCTTTTTTTACCAGCTGATAGCGAAAAGAAAATTGCTAAAGGTGAAGGCACCAATGCTGATGGCCTAATTCTTGATTTGGAAGATTCTATTGCGCCAGGCCGCAAGGATGAAGGGCGGCGTTTAACGCGGGAATTTCTGGATACTCATCCCTTGGGTTCTCGTAAAAAGAAAATACTGGTGCGCATTAATCCGTTATGCGGCGATATGACCCTGGATGATTTGTCAGTCGTGGTTGGCGGTGCGCCTGACTATCTAATGTTACCGAAATACCGCACACGAGAAGATGTGATCAAGCTGGATCACTACCTTAGCGCTTTAGAGGCGCGAGACGGTATCCCGGCTGGCCATATCAAAATAGTGGTGATTGGTACTGAAACGGGGCAGGCTTTATTTAACCTGGGTGGACTCACTGACTGCAGTGACCGCTTGTCCCATATCAGCTGGGGCGAATTTGATCTCTCTGCCGATGTCGGCGCTGAAACCCACCTCCTGCCCGATGGCAATTGGGACGATCTATTTCGAACGGCGCGTAGTCTATGTATTGCTGCTGCTGCGTCCGCTGGTATTGAAGCCTGTAATACCGTATATACTGACTTCAAGAACGATGACGGCTTACGAGAAGCTTGCCAGGGTGCCAGGCGAGCCGGTTTTACCTCAATGATGGCCATCCATCCCAATCAGGTCGACATCATCAATGAAGCGTTTTCTATTACCGAAGAGCAACTAGTGTGGTCTCAGCGGGTTGTGGAGGCATTCGAGTCCAGCCCGGATGTAGGTGTGGTAGGCCTCGACGGGATTATGTTAGACAAGCCGCACTATACCCAGGCCCAACGCATGATTGAGCGGGCGAGTGCTTATAAATAAATCTGTCAGGTATCTTTATATTTACCGCAACCGAGAATGCCTGCATGGACACTCCGTATTCATTAAGTGTTGGCATGTAATCTACACCACATATTTAGTGAAGGAGTGTTATAGCCCAGGGTTCACTGGCAAGATATATTTACTCCCCACTATATTTCCGAATATCTCTAAATTTTGCACTCAATCGTGAATATAGTTACGATAAAATAACAAATTTATTAATCAGCACTATATTTCCTATAATTGCATATAATGTTTACAATAATAACTATATGTCGGTTTATATAATGAGTATCGATCATTTAAGCAACCAGCACATACTCGAGCAAATAGGCACACGCTTTTTGGCTGCAAGGCTCAATAAAAACATAACCCAGCAGGAGCTGGCCAAGCTCTCCGGTGTCAACGAGAAAACCATCTCCAACCTTGAAAAAGGTGCTAAAAGCGTAGGCATACTCAATATGATCGCTATTTTGCGAGCGCTCGATTTACTGGATCAACTCAATAGCTTTATGCCCGAGCCACCACCGCGTGCAGCTGCATTGCTGAAAACCGAAAAAAAACGAAGAGCCGTAAGGCAACGCGCCTCCAATAAAGCAAACAAACCACTGGCCACTGATGCGCGGCCATGGGTGTGGGGAGAAGATCAAAGCAGTGAGTGAAACCACCGAAGCCGCTGACATTATGCTGTGGGGAAGCCAGATAGGTACGCTAATCTGGAAGAATAATCGGGGCTATTTTGAGTATACCAAGACATTCCAGTCTTCGGGCATGGAGCTCTCCCCAATCAAAATGCCATTGAGTAGCGAATCCTATTCCTTTAACAACCTCAACCAGGAGACATTCAAGGGCCTTCCTGGGCTTCTATCAGACTCATTGCCTGACAAATTTGGTAACAAACTTATCGATCAGTGGCTGGAGAAGCAGGGCCGATCCACTGCTTCCTTTAGTCCAGTCGAGCGACTGTGCTATATCGGCTCCCGGGGCATGGGTGCACTTGAGTTCCTGCCCCCAATTGAAAAGAAAAAAGAGCGATCACAGCCTCTGGAGATAGCTAAACTGGTGGAGTTGGCTAACAACGCTCTGAGATCAAAAACGGCTTTGTCCGCAGACCTGGGCAGCAAAGAACCAGAAAAGCAACAAGCCGTTGAGCAGATCATCTCGGTAGGCACCTCCGCCGGTGGTGCCCGAGCAAAAGCCGTTATTGCCTGGAACCAACAAACTAATGAAGTGCGCTCCGGCCAGGTTAAAACAGCAGACGGCTTCAGCTACTGGCTACTGAAGTTCGACGGTGTCGAGGAGAACCGTGATCACGATTCCCTAGCCGACCCCAAAGGGTTCAGCATTGTCGAGTACGCTTATTCACTAATGGCTGCTGAAGCGGGTATCGCCATGACCGATTGCCGGCTTTTTAAAGAAAATGGGCGCTCCCACTTTATGACTCGCCGCTTTGACCGCTTAAATGGCGGCGAGAAAGTTCATATGCAATCTCTTTGCGGCATAGCTCACTATGATTTCAATGATGCCGGGGCCTATTCCTACGAGCAAGCCATCGGAGTAATGCGCGATCTAAAACTTACACCTGGCGAAATAGAAGA
>JAHRWB010000106.1 GCA_019090385.1 Pseudomonadales bacterium
ACGCCGATTTAACCCTGGCCATTGATGAAGATAAAGACCCGGTCGTGGCTGGCGATACTCTCACCTACACCCTGCGCTACGGCAATACATCAGCCAGCAGCGTAACTAATACGCTCTTGAGCTTCGTGCTGCCAGCCAATTCCAGCCTTGAATTGGCCAGCGATGGTGGCATATTAATCGGCAATACGCTGTATTGGGATCTTGGCACGGTTTCAGCAGGGCAAATAGGGCAGGTGAAAGTACGCACACGCATATCTGCTGGTGTAGCAAATGGCAATCTTCTTGAAACAAAAAGCACAATAGCAGGTAGTAGCCAAGTCACTTTCACCTCAACTGAGCAAATAGCGAAAAGCGCTAGCCACATTCAGTCAAGCAACCCTCTTGGTCTAACCTTTAGGCTCGCAACACAACCCAGCACAGCCAGTGGTCCGCTAACTGTAGAAATGGAAGTGACTAATCTCAGCGCATCACCGCTTACCGGGGTTGCCTTGCAAATGCGCTACCCCGTTGGATTAAACACCCTGGGTGAGTCATTTATAACCGGACCCCTGGATGAAGCGAACTCTTGTGGCGTTAGCAGTGCGACCTTGTGTACTGCAAATGAATTCCTTAACTGGAACTTAACCACACTAAGCGCTGGCGCCAAGGTCCAAGTAAGCCTTCCTCCCACTGTGGCTAGTAATCTTTCAGACGGTAATTTGGTAAATTTCCTGGCAGAGTTGAGCGACGACAACGGTGCCTTAAAACGCATATCTCTTACATTACCTATTGGCACAGGCACTGATTCAGACAATGATGACTTTGGTGGCATATTTGATAATTGCCCAACAACGGTAAATACCAACCAAAACAATTTCGATCTGGATCCAGCCGGCGATGCCTGTGACGATGATGACGACAACGATGCTTTATCCGATACAGTCGAAGCACAACTCGGCACCAACCCATTTGATGTGGATAGTGACGACGATACCATGCCTGACGGCTACGAAGTGGAAAACAACCAGAATCCTCTATTAGCCAGCGACGCCTCAAGCGACCCGGATAGTGACGGCCTCACCAACCTGCAGGAATTCACACTAGGCACAGACCCCAATATTTCTAACAATATTGTTATACTTGAAGAATCAAGTTTGACCTTTGAAAAGAAAATTTACTTCGCAAATCCTGCGAGCAACTTTAACCAACAATCTTTTCTTAGATTTGTCAATCCAAATAATTTCGCCACTAATGTAGAAATAAGAGGAACTGACGATGATGGAGAGTCTGCACCTTTTGGCGTATTACGCTTCCAGCTGGCTGCCAATGCTTCACTACAACTTAATGCTCAAGACCTTGAGGCGGGCAATACCTCCAAAGGCACAAGCGGCCAACTTGGAAACGGCTCTGGTAAGTGGCAATTAAGCGTAGGCTCATCAGCAGAAATTGAAACTATGAGCTTGATTCGCACCCCAGATGGCTTCCTAACCAGCCTCAACGATGTTGTTCCCGAATCCGATATGACCAATCTGATTTATTTTGCAAATCCGGCAAGCAATACCAGCCAGCAGACATTTCTCAGAATAGTAAACCCAAGTTCCGAAACCGCATTTGTGACTATTTCAGGTATAGATGACAACGGCGACATATCTACCGGCGGCATTAACTTTACCCTGGGCGCATTTCAGTCTAAACAAATGAATGCACAAGACCTGGAAAATGGAAACCTTAACAAGGGCCTAATTGGTAACTTAGGTAACGGCTCAGGAAAGTGGCAATTACAAATATTCTCCACTACAGAGCTGAAGGTCATGAGCCTGATCCGCACACCGGATGGCTTTCTAACCAACCTAAGCAGTATGGTCAGAGAAAATGGTAGTGGCAACCATGTTATCTACTTTGCCAACCCGGCATCTGTAACCGAAAAGCAAACCTTTTTGCGAATCATCAACACCAGTAGTGATACTGGCACGGTGACAATTTCAGCAATAGATGATGCAGGCCAAGCTACGAGCGGCGGTGAGGTACTATTTGAACTAGGCCCTAACGCATCCAAACAAATGAATGCACAGGATCTGGAAACGGGCAACGTTAGCAAAGGTATAACGGGTATGTTAGGTACCGGCAACGGGCGTTCACGTCTTACCGTCAGTGCCGAAATCGAAATACAGGTAATGAGCCTGGTGCGAACACCAGATGGCTTTCTTACTAATCTGAGCCGCACTGCACCAACAAGTGGTTTGAATACCACTGTGTATTTCTTTAATCCTGCCAGCAATACCAATCAGGTTAGCTCGCTTCGAATAGTGAATGACAGTGGCCTGCAAGCGGCGGTAACAATTTCCGGCATAGACGATAACGGAAACGCTGCTCCCGGAGGTGACATTACCTTTAACGTAGCTGCTAATTCTGCTTTGGAGATAACCGCCCAGGATCTGGAAAACGGCAATGCTTTGCTCGGGCTGGTCGGCTCACTAGGTAACGGAGCAGGCAAATGGCGGCTTGAAATCAGCTCAAGTGCTGATCTCAAGGTTCAGGGGCTGATGAATACCCCTAGCGGGTTTATCACTAATCTAAGCCAAACAGTGGATTAGATTTACGCTTAACACACCGTGTATGCGTTTCTCATTCGAGATCAATCCGCTCGGGTGAGGAACGGATCTGCATGAATTAATGCCAGCTCAGCACCGGCCAGAAATGCCCGGCGCTGAGCTGCTTTAACCATAGCAGGAGCACCGCATAAATATATTTGTGTATTGTTTAAATCAATGTGTCGCTCAAAGGCAATTTCATCGGCGCGGCCAGGCCATTTTTCCAAAAGCCCTTCCAATGGCACCGGTTGTTTCCCAATACCTGCCGAAAGACATTGTTGGTAAGAAAAATTTTCATGCCGCTTAGCCAGCTGTTCCAAAATCTCCTGGTGATATAAACCCTCAAGACTCCCACTGCCATGATAAAGATATATCGGCCCGGTATGTCCGCTATACAGTGCATCGCGCACGATACCTAAAAGTGGAGCTAGTCCGGTACCTGTGCCTATCAGCAAAAGGGTTTGTTCAGGATTATCGCTAATATAAAAGCACTGGCCATTCGGCCCTTGTAAATCCAGTAAATCTCCCGGCTGAATTTCATCAAATAGCCAGCTACTCATTTCACCGTCGGGGTGCCGACGTATATGCAGCTCCAAATATTCTTGCTGCGCGGGCAAACTGGCGAGAGAATAACTTCTAATACACCCTTCGGCATTACGCAGATTAATAAACTGCCCTGCATGATAGTCTAGGGGCAAAAATGAGAGCAATTTAAGACCACAAATATTTGCGGATAAAAGTGTTTTCTCTACTACAGTCGCGTGCCCAAACATTCCCAAATCATTCGGAAGTGTGACGCTGAGCTTTTCCTCTGGCTTACACTGACAAGCCAAGAAATATCCTTGGCTGCACAATGTATCCTTAAGCCCTGTTTGGCAATTGGCCGGCAATTCCCCTGTGTCACAACGCATAACACAGCTTTGACAAACACCGGCGCGACAGGAATAGGGTATTTCAACACCATTCTCCAATAGCGTATCAAGCACCGAAGCACCCAACTTATGTGGGTATTTACTACCCTGATAGCAAATTTCAGTGGGTGAAACTTCCACAGTCCAGTTCCATCTGTCCCCTGAACTATCGGTTCAACACGTCATCCATCGTGCTCGCAGCCACACCCATCACCTCCGCTACCAGCTCGGACGGAACCGATAACTCCTCTAGTGTCGACTGTAAATGCCCAGCGACCGCATTAAAGTGATCTTCATTGAGGCCATCGGCGACCAGGGGCGCGTGGGCAGCACGCATATCCTTTCCGGTATATTTGTTTGGTCCGCCAAATGCCATGGTAAGAAATGACTTTTGTTTGTTGCGCTGATCATCCATATCAGTACTGTCAAAAAAGTCGTTAATCGAATCATCCGCCAACACTTTACGATAAAAAATATCCACTGCAGCATCTACAGAACCTGCACCACCAATCCGCTCAAATATTGAATCCGTCATAATTCCAACCGTCCTTAAAAATTCAAGTCATTACCGTGGATATCTCTGGTCATAGCTAAACTACGCATCAAGACATCCTTTAATTAACACTAGCAGGCCTGTTTTTACATGATCGCTAAAGTTGCTGGTTTGCCAACTGCATCCAAAACCAGTAGCAAAGGTGCTGTAGTACTGTATGCGCCACTTTGTTTTTACAAATAGACAATATATGCCTGACAGGTGTTTATGCTTCAAACATTCTCTATACTCAATATCGCTCTCACCAGGCCATCCCTCGCCCTTTTGGCGGCATGTGGTTTAAGCTTGGCGACAACTTTCTTCCTTTTGTTGGTGGAGGCCTAACACCCTGCAGAAACTAATCTTATTCCACGCTTTGGTGCTAATACTGACCATCATTTCTGCGCCGCCGGCTTATTGCCAATCAGCCAACTCTCAGGAAGAGCAGGTAAATATGCGTCGGGCCATTCTGCTGATTCAAAGACACGAATACAGTCTGGCCAGAAGTTATCTTGATGCATTGGTTACTTCTCCGCGAATCACCAATACCCAGCGATCAAGGAGCTACTATTTTCGAGGATATAGCTACTACTCACAGCAAATGTATGTGTCTGCAGCCCAGGACTACGCACGCTCGTTAGAATATGATGCTGGCAACAAAGCCACATTGGCAGCCATTGCTCACCTGTCCACTCAAGGTTTAGGAATTAAAAGGGATCTGGAACTGGCTTTTAAACTGTCTCTGAAAGCCGCCCGGGCAGGTCACCAGGTTTCTCAGTATTACGTAGGACGGGCTTACCTGGAGGGTTTTGGTACCGAAGCAGATTTGTCCAAAGCACGCTACTGGCTAAAAACCAGCGTTGGAGATGACTATCACCCTGCCTTGGTACAACTCGCAGCGACGTATCGCACTGGCCCGGAACCTGAACCCATTGTTGCTGAAAGTCTCTATCAAAAAGCCCTGTCCCTGGGATCTACGGATGCCCTGGTCGGTCTGGCCTACATGCACTTGAACGGCGAACTCACTCCTTCGGGTCAAAACAAGACCAATCTTGAGCTTGCCGCTGACTATTTTCGTCAAGCGGCCGGCGCCGGCATTCCTGCAGGCCAAGCCGGTTTGGGTTATATGTATAGAACCGGTCAGGGCCTTAAGGAGAACTCCCGCAAAGCCAAACATTGGTTCACTCGCGCAGCGAATTCGGGAAATAGCTTTGCACAAGTGCAGCTCGCTGAAATGCACTTAAAAAAACCCTCACTGGAAAATACCAGAATTGCATTGGACTGGTTCAGAAAAGCGGCCAGGCAGGGACGATTGAGTGTACAAAACTCTCTGGCATGGATACTGGCTACCACAAAGTACTCAGAACTACGAGATGGCAAACAGGCCGCAATCATTGCTGCACAAGTGGTAAAGAAAAATGACAGTGCTAATTACCTGGACACACTAGCTGCAGCATTTGCGGAAAATGGAGATTTCGGTGATGCGGTCATTACGCAACAAAAAGCCATCGCTGCATTGGATGACCCTGAGCGTGTCACCAGCGGAAAATATGATAAGCGACTTATCGCCTATCAAAACAATCGAGCCTGGCGCGAATAACCATACCCGCTCTGCACCCCATTGTAAGATAGTTACAGCACTCACCAAAAACAATTAGATTTCCGGTATCGTCTGGTATAGACTGCGCGCCCGTGCTCTGCCGAGTCCAACGACCATATCAGCGTTTTACCCACCGGGTAACCGCCAGACCTGTTTCATCTGCACCCTAGTGCTGTGCGAATGTGAATATATGCGAACTCTGCACGTACGCTAATGACTAAGTATGCAACCATAAGGGATAGGTTACATTCTCTAGGTGTTTTAATTTAGCGCAAGCAACGAAAGGAACTGCGCACAGACCCGAGTAGTAAGAGATGATAGATAGATCAGAAAGTCAGTTGATTCACAAGGAACTGAAGAACAGACGCAGCCCGGCTAAAACTTGTCAGCCCAAAAAACCACGCTCTGCTCCAGATGCGCGGAAAAAAACGGCCACTAAGGCAAAAACGCTTCATTAGTGCAGTTGTATCTCGCCTAGCATATGTGCAGTGTGGGTAGCACAGAATTAAAATATTTCATCTGGCGTCAGATGAAACTGTTCCAATAGTTGCTCGCGCACCTCTTGGTAAACAGTAGGATCTTTTTCTTTTAGTACTTCGAGCTCTTGCTTAACGTCCTCCCCCAAACCTTGGGATATCACCACTTCTACTCGGCGATTACGTGCACGTCCTTCGCTTGATGCATTCGAGTCCAGTGGGCGTATATCACCATAGCCGGTTACCGTAAACCTTGACTGTGCTAAAGCATCATTTTCGAATAAGCCATGCGCAACGCTCACTGCCCGAGCGCTGGATAACGCCCAATTCGAAATAAACCTGCCAGTAGATATGGGAATATTATCTGTATGTCCCTCGACATCTATTGAGCCATTAGTTTCTTGCAGCACTTCCCTAATAATCTGCAATATGGGCATAAATTCTTTGGCAAGATTTGCCGACCCAGAAGGAAAACTGCCTTGTTCCTTTAGGCGGATAATTATTTTCCTACCACTGGTCTCAACTTCCAGCACACCTGAACTAATTTCCTTAGACAGGGCCTCAGCCAATTCGATAGCGTCCTTTTCTGTCTCACCAACCAAATCCGCGACTTGGTCAAGGACAATCAATTTTTGCGCGTCACCAGATTCACCGGAATTGCTGGAACCCAGGTCCTGGCATGCAACCTCCAGGCTTGACTGGGTAATATCAGAAGTATTCTGCCAAATTTGATTTAAAGGCGTCGGTTTAGGCGTTCCCGGAGAAAACTCTTGCACGATGATGCTGGTACCTTTGGGAATGTCCATAACCTTCAATTTATTCTGTACCCCAAAGGCTTCTCGCATTGACCCCGCTAGACGCTTAAATTTAAGCACGTCCATCTCGGCAAATGACAATAACAGCACGAAAAAACACATCAGAAGTGACATCAGATCAGCAAATGTCGCTAACCAACCCCCACCCTGAGATTCTTCTGCAACTGGCGGCTCATCTATCTCAGCCAATCACCTTACTCCTCGTTACCAACGCGTTTGTTCTCAGGCAAGTATGCTTTTAGCATCGATTCGATTACACGTGGGTTCTGCCCACCCTGTATTGCCAGCAACGCGTCTATACACATGGATTTCACCCGGCCTTCTTCAATCCGGCGTAGCGACAGCTTATCCGCAATAGGCAGAGCGAACATATTGGCAAACATCGCTCCATACAGTGTGGTCAATAGCGCGATAGCCATGGCAGGGCCAATGGATTTCGGGTCATCCATATTGGCAAGCATCGCCACCAAACCAACCAGTGTACCTATCATACCCATAGCCGGCCCCACATCGCCCATGGCGGTAAATATCTTTGCACCCCATTCATGGCGCTCCATCGCCTGGTTCAAATCTTTGGCTAATAAAACCCGGACTACGTCACCGTCATGCCCGTCAACAAGCAATTGGATACCATTGTTCAGAAAATCACTGCCTACTTCTTTGCCCTCTAGCGCCAATAATCCACCTTTTCTGGCAACATCCGCGAGCTCGACAACTTCATTGATCAAATCTTCTGGCGACTGGAGTTTAAAGCTGAATGCTTTTCCAGCAATTTTTATAGCGCCAATAAACTGTGCAAGACTGAACTTCATTAAAACGACGAACAATGTACCTACAAATACAATCAGCAGTGAGGGCACATTTACGAACATGCTGCCTGAACCACCCAAAAGCATTGCTGCAAGTACCACTGCAAACGAGCCTACAAGCCCTATGAGAGTTGCTATATCCAAATTAGTGCCCAGCCAAATATATTGCTACTCCTTAAGTCTAGGACAGATTTGAAATAACTTTAGGCGTAACCGTTGACCCGATTGCGTACTAAAGGGTAAGTTGTCGCCCATGACTGCCAAGAAAAAAAGCACAAAAAATAATAATGACGACACTGCATCCGTCATAGACTTTGAAACCACGCTGGATCAGCTAGAAAGCCTGGTTGAGCAAATGGAGACCGGAGAACTAAGCCTTGAAGCATCCCTTGAGGCATTTGAACGCGGCGTAAAAATGACGCGTGATTGTCAGAGTGCTCTGAAACGGGCGGAATTGCGTATTCAGGTACTTAACAACGAAAATAGCGAAACGGATGTATTCGATGAGCAGGAAGATTGAGTACCAAAAACCCAGCTCGCAACCCTGACATCACAATTCAGCACAACCAATAGATGAAGATCGAATTGTCCCAACAACTGGATGAAATGCTAAGGTCCATAGAGGCCAAGTTGGAACAATACCTGCAACCCGGCGTCCCATCTGTAAACCAGACAGATGATACCCTCATCAAAGCCATGCGCTATGCCGTACTTGAAGGTGGCAAACGGTTGCGCCCCTTACTTTGCTGCGCCACCGCATTAGATATCAGCGGGCAATACCAAACAGCCCTATCCGCTAGTTGTGCGATAGAATTTATTCACGCCTACTCACTTGTGCATGACGACCTACCCTGTATGGACGATGATGCACTGCGACGTGGCAAACCCACCTGTCATGTAAAATTTGGTGAAGCAACCGCCGTTCTAGCGGGTGATGCCCTTCAAACCCTGGCCTTCGAGATCATCGCCAACGATACAGGACTTGAGCCGGGTACCCGGCTGGCATTAATTGAGAGCATTGCCAAAGGCAGCGGTATGCAGGGTATGGTTGAAGGCCAAATTATTGATATGGAATCAACCGGAACGTCGATAACCGTCAAACAGCTTGAATACCTGCACTCAAAAAAAACCGGCGCTTTAATCAATGCTGCAATTTCCACCGGTGCGATATGCTGTAATGCAGATCCGCTTACACACAAGCTGCTGGACCGGTTTGGAAAAAAACTGGGGCTAGCATTTCAGGTCGTAGACGATATTCTGGATCAAACTCAAACGTCAAAGGTACTCGGTAAACAAGCAGGTGCTGATGTAATCCAGGGCAAGAGTACTTTTCCACAATTAATGGGCCTGGCGGCAGCACAGGACTACGCCCAGAAATTGGAGCAGGAATGCCTGACTATACTGGTTGAACTTAATTTATCACAAGGTTATATGGCTGCACTTACTCACAGAGTTATCCATCGCTCCTTTTAAGTAAACCGCTTGGGCACTCTTTCCAGCAATGCATAGGGCGCCCTGGAAACATATAAAAGCTTTACTGCTGAAGAATCATTACTCCGTGCTCATTCTTCATAGAAATTTTTGACAGAAATGACATGCCCAATAAAACCTCGGCTGGATAACTACCGACTATAACGGCTGCCTTGACGTTGGGTACGCGAATCCCACCCACTTCCAGCATATCCAAAACGACGAAATAAGACCTGGCTTCACCACTGGCGGTAATAACAGAGCCCCGTTCATTGCTCGACAAATAATCAACACCCATAGCGCTGGCATCAATCTCGCTCATCGCTACAACCGATGCCCCGGTATCGACAAGAAAGTTGACTGAACGCTGATTAATGCTGCCGCGAACGCGGAACTGGTTCAGTCCATCCGGCATTATTGAAATGCTCGCTTTATCGACAGATTTATAGCGACCACGTACGCGGTTTGACAATGTTAAACGGTATTCCGAATCGTCAAATCGGACCAGCGCCGATTGCGCATCCGCATGTATTAAATGTGTTCCATTCTTCGCCGTTTCACCCACGCGCAGTAAAAATGTCTTGCCCTGAAACTTTAACATAGCACGATCTTTAAACAGGCCCACTACTTCCACCGGCGGCATTACCGACACAGCCCGGGCAGACACAGCCTGGAATAAAGAAAACAGCAAGAGCCACACTACAAGCAGCAGCCGTTTATTAGCCAATATCCTTGTCAACATCCTGTATGCGCCTTAACAATATCCAAACCCCGAGACTAGACTGAATATCAGGCGGTTATTGAGCAACATCGCACATTGCAATCGACTCAGTAAACCGCCAATCTCGTAGATGAGAACGAGTACTTGCGAACCAGTACTTGAAAACTAAAAGTGCCTATATCCCGAAGTATCAATATTTACCGGCAGCGGGCTTTTTTCATCCTGGTACAGCTTTACCTCGTTACTACCGTCACATTGACCAATAACCTGCACGGCTATTTCCAGTTCATTTGCCACTGTTTGTACAATTTCCAGTTTATTTTGGGGCACCGTAAAACACAGCTCATAATCATCACCGGCAACAAGTGCCTGCTCTACTGTACAATGTACGGCATTGGGTATTCGCGACAGCTGTATTTTCAGCCCAACGCCACTGGCCTTGGCAATATGTGTCGCATCAGCCAGCAAACCATCCGACACATCAATTGCCGCTGTAGCTATGCCGATAAGGCGCTGACCAAATTCCAATCGAGGTTGCGGTGCATAATAATGCTGAATCGGTAAATTATCAGTATGAAGCGATGCACTTAGCAGCTTCTCCAGGGTCCATGAATCCTGGAAGCGTGGATTTTCCATAGCTGCAAAAGCACCACCTACCCGCCCAGTTACGCAAAGCAAATCACCAGCATCGGCACCTGTACGCCTTAAACCGGTATTTTTTTTGACCAGGCCATGAATACTAACAGAAATACTTAGTGGCCCACGGGCGATATTACCCCCCACCATAGGACAGCCATACCGGGTACAGGCCGCACGTACACCAATACAAAAAGCGTCTACCCAGGCAAGATCAACCTGAGGAATCGACAAGGCCATTAAGGCATGAGATGGTCTTGCCCCCATTGCGGCCAAATCAGAAAGATTAACGACAATTGATCGGTAACCCACCAGGTCGCCTCCTGCGTAATCGGGAAAATGTCGCCCCTCAATAAGTGTGTCTATCGAACTTACAAGATCAAAATTTGGCGGCATACCCATTTGGGCACAATCATCACCAGGACCGAGAACTACAGATTTACCGCTGGCCACCGGTCCAAGTGTTGCAACGATACGATCAATCAGATCAAATTCATCCATGCAAACTCAACTTTATCTACTGGGTTATCCACTGAATGGACTATTTACTTAGTTTTTATTTTTATTTCTAGCCCGGTTTCTTGCCTGGCTTTTTGCCCGAATTAGCTTTTTCAGACTCGCGTAGTTGTTCCGCAAGTTTGTCTGCAACGCCGTTTATATACTTATGACTCTCTTCAGCACCAAACGACCTGGCCAGCTCAACGCCTTCATCAATAGCAACCTTATACGGCACGTCAGGACGTTTACTCAATTCAAAAGCGACCATTCGCAGTATCGATAACTCGACAGCTCCCAGGTCACGCATTTTCCGGTCGAGATAAGGGAGTATCAGCTCGTCAAGTTTTTCCACATTAAATATCACACCACGAATCAGCTCGATAAAATAGTCTTCATCCACCTTTTTGTGTGCAGTATCGTCGGCAAATTGTTTTTCAATTACCGATACATCAGGACCAGCCATTTTCCATTGATATAAAGCCTGTAGTGCCAGACGCCGGGCACGACGACGCGCCCAGGGACTAAAGGGTTTCTTGTCGTTCTCAGTAGCAACAGGTTTACTCATTCCAATCTCTACGTGTCTAGCGCGCTTAATACATTTACCATTTCCAATACCGTATTAGCAGCATCCTCACCTTTATTTCCACTCATTCCAAATCCGGAACGCTCCAGGGCCTGGGCCTCCGTATCACAGGTGAGCACACCAAACGCTACAGGAATATCCAGCTCCAGTGTTACCTGCATTAGCCCTAAAGTGCATCCGTCACTAACAAAATCAAAATGTGGCGTGCCACCTCGAATCACCGCCCCCAATGCAATAACAGCATCCAGACTCTGTTCACGCACTATAGCCTGTTCAGCGACTCTGCGTGCCATTAGCGGAAGCTCAAAACACCCAGGAACACGAAGCACTTGTATATCCGCTTCATTCACACCTGCATCAATTAATGTGGTAAGTGCCCCTTCGAGCATGGCATCAACCACCTTCTCATTAAATCGCGCAGCTACAATGGCAAACTTCTTACCACGTCCGCTCAAGCCCCCTTCAAACGTATTTACTCCAACCATCTTTATTTTCCTTACTATAATACTGGTAATGCGCGTATTCGGATATCAGGCTCCAAAACAGTCATGTCACGAAATTTGAAGTTGATCGCTTCACTCATCTTATTGAACGCAAGTTCCACCAAGGGCAAGGCAGAGCACCCCATTAACTTTGGCGCAATATAAAATATAGCCTCATCCCACAACGCACTTTCAAAAAAAGCCCCGGTTAATTTCGCACCAGCCTCGACCAATACTTCATTAATCTCCATACGTGCCAACTCTTCCATTACACTTTTAAGTTCGATCCTGGGGCCATCCAACACTAAAACCTGAGTGTTTGACAATGCTTGAAAACGCTTCAAACGTCGAGAATCTACACTTTTCAGGGTAACCACCATAGACAGGCTTTCCTGATCATAAACCTGTGCTTTTGGCGAGCTACGTAGCTCGCTATCCAGCACAATTCTCAGCGGCTGGCGTATTTTACCCGGAAACTGGTCACCACGTACTGTTAAACGTGGATTGTCAGCCTGCACTGTGCCAACCCCCGTTAAAATCGCACAACTACGTGCTCTCCAATATTGAACATCTTCGCGTGAGGCCTCTCCCGTTATCCATTGACTCTCACCACTCGCCATAGCTGTACGTGAATCCAGGGACAAGCCAGATTTGACCCGAACCCATGGCAAAGAGTTGCGCATCCGCCGGGCAAAACCCACGTTTAGGTCAAATTCATTTTGCAAAACAACATGCTCAACCTCAACGTTTGCCTCTTTTAAGGCTTGTATCCCTCGTCCAGATACCCGGGGATTAGGGTCTACCTCAGCACAAACAACCCGGGTTATGCCTGCCTGAACAAGCGCCTCGGTACAAGCTGGCGTTCGACCTTGAAAACAACATGGCTCCAGACTCACATAAGCAGTAGCACCCTGGGTGGGCTTATCCTTTGATTGTGCATCCAGTATAGCTTGTATTTCAGCATGGTTACCGCCGGCCTGCTGCGTCCAGCCACGCCCAATAATATCCGAGCCCGTAACCAACAAGCAGCCCACCGCAGGATTAGGCGGCGACTGATAGATTGCCTTGCTCGCGAGCAGAGTCGCCGCCCGCAAAAAAACTATGTCAGATTCAGCGACGGACATTGTTTA
>JAHRWB010000107.1 GCA_019090385.1 Pseudomonadales bacterium
AGTTAAATGGTTCAATGCCGATAAAGGCTTTGGTTTCATCACCCCTGAAGATGGAAGTAAGGATCTGTTTGTTCATCATTCAGAAATTCAAGCAGGTGGTGGGTATGCGACTTTGAGTGATGGCCAAGCCGTTGAGTTCGAAGTTGGACAAGGCCAAAAAGGACCATGTGCAAATAAAGTTGTTGCTGTTTAAACCGCAATAATTAACAAGTCAAGAAGCGGATGGCGACGCCATCGCTTCTTGAGGCGTTAAGCAATAGGGATTTGCAGAGAGATTTATCGGATAAACAAAAAAAGGGGACGGATTGAACCTCCTCCGGTTTAGCCATCTAAGCTATTTACCACATCCAGAATCAAGCTGGCGGTAAGTTGGGAGCGATCAACCGTACCGACAAACTTACCCTCCTTATTAACCACAGGTAGACTATCTACGCGACCGATATCCATGCGTTTTAATACATCACGCTTGCTCATCTCTCGTGATACTGCTTGATCGGCTCGGACAAAGCCTGGCAGCTCAGAAAGATCCTGTTTGGCGGCCTCGCCCGACTGATTTAGCCAATTCGCAAATTTACCATAAGGGTCATTTCGAGCGGTACGGAAATGTACTGCTAAGTCCAGCGCATCATATATGCCAAATAACTTGTTGTTCTTATCGGTGACAATCAAATATTGTAGAAAAGAGCTGGCGTGAAGCGCTTCGATATATTGTTTAATAGCTGGGCCATAATAGCCCCCGTGACCAAGCTTGAAGACCAGCGCTTCTGTTTTATTTTCGATCAACCTGGGAATGTCCCTGACACCACCCTTGCTGGCCATTTGTAGCATATTGACAAGCTCATCAACTTCCGGAGACTTTTTTTGGCCCACTTGCGCGTTGATTGTCTCTGCCGCTGCGTGAGTGAATAATTCAGATAAATCTGCCTTGATGCCAAAGGCATCGAATACTTTTATCTTACCGCTGATTAGCAAAACGAAAAGGAGTGGTAGAACAATTAATACGAGATCAATAGATTTTAGCTCGTATTTGTCTCCGTAGTTGGCTCTAAAAAAGACTGCAAGGACTAATAAACCCACGCCAACCAAAAGTAGTAAAATAACCTGCCACTGTTCCATTATGTCTCCTTTCAAATGGTTTTCAGCCAAAAGTTAGCAGGGATTTGGATAGAAAACCAGGCTGATGCTTGGCGCTGGTTTATGGCGTAGCTTTTATTTTCATCTTTCAATCTCGAAATTTGAATAGTCCATAAAATAGAATTGAATATATCATTCCGTTTAAAAGCAGCGCGAGAAATAGAGCGGTGGAGCCAATCGTGTTTCCTAAAACCAGTTGAGTTAGTAGAACTCCGGGCACAAGAACTGGCTTTATGATTTCAATAAAATAAATACCCAGCCCAAGCGGGGCAATTCCGAAAAGCACTGCGCCTGCAATGAAGCCACAAATAAGAGATTTAGGAATTATTGATTTCATGAGTACGCCTGCTTCAAATTGTTCGCTACCAGCACTTGAGCATGGATGAGGGGGAATGGCCAGTTCCCTTTCTTTGCGGTATTCGATTATATTGGTCAAAATCGTTGCGGGCCCGTATTATTCGCAGAGCTAGTTATACCAACCGCTGGGAATTATTAATGCTAACAATTAGTTACAGTAAACTCCATGTAAGACACTGTTCTTATTTTCTAGACATGCCGGATGCATTTAGTAATAGCTATGTTGCAGAGACTGATATATGAACTGGGAAGCAATTGGTGCGATTGGTGAGATAGTTGGGGCGATGTCTGTGTTCTTAACATTGATTTATCTTGCGGCCCAGATTCGTCAAAATACCAGTGCCGTCAAAGTGGCAGCGGTGGACGCAGCAGTGCACCATGTAAGCACTGTACGTCAGGCTCTGTTTTCGGATGACGAACTTGTTGGTATAAATATGCAAGGTAACGATGACCCGAGCCGGTTGGATGAAAAGGCATTGATTCGATATCGATTGGTTATCCATAATATATTAATGAGCGTATCGAACATACACACCCAGAGCTTATTGACCGGGCTAACGAGAAGTTATTGGGAAAGCCATATACCGGTTATTGAACGGATTCTTTCTACTGCTGGAGGTGCCTGGTTTTGGAGCAATTTTCGCCAGGAATTTGAGGAATCTTTTAGAGACGAGGTAGATAAGTTTCAAAATTGATAGCGACCATGAATATTACAACAAGTCTAAAAGGGGATGGCTCTGTATCCAAAAAAATACCTGAAGATGCGGTCTTAGGCTACCAGGCTAAATGGTCCACATAGTGCTGACGGGGTACATTGTTATATCGTTGGACACCACAGCTCTTCCTGTAATTTTCCGCTAAGGGTTATTTACCAACTGTAAGTTTTTGTGTGCACTAAAAGCGACCACCAAGGGGCATTTTTCCAAGATCTGATTCACGCTGCTTTCACTTAATGTCGGCCCCTCTTGTATAGCCAATCGGTGGTCACCATGATCGTTCTGCAGCCACAGGTAAGGGTTAAATATGAGCCGCGTATCAGGGGCAGTAATTTTTATACTAGCACTGCCCAGGCGGGATGAGGGGAGGCCTTTTATGCCATTCATTTGTGAACGGCTACCCTGATTTAAGCGGATATCGGTGACATGGTTCCAGGAAATGACCTTTCGAGTACTACCTAAACCATTTTTAATATCTCTCGCTAGGAATGGAAGATTATATTCAAAACCTTCACTACCAATTTTTATAAATGCTGAAGCTCTTGCTCTGGCCGATATAAATAGGAGCGGAATGCAAAAAACCAGGGATGTGGTAAAGAGAAGAAGTATTTTTTGTTCCCTATAGAGATAGTCTATAAAAATGCGAACGAGCTTGAATTCAAAGGGTTCACCGCTAAGCGAAAGGGTTTGCCAAACTACATAAACAGCACCCACAATGAGAGGAGCAAGGGCTAAGAGAACTTTTAGTGCTATAGCCTTTTGTTGGTCTTGCCTGTAAATGCTGTTAGTTAAACTAAAGTTCACAAATATCTACATCGAGTAATTAAATTTGGACATCAGTGATACTTTCAACTGATAGTTAATCCTAAGCAATAGATGCAAGTTCCACTATACAGCGCTAATCAAGAGCATGGTGGGAATAACTCGTCATTATTGATAATCAATCTTGCCAAGAAAAGCCTGGAGAATGGGAAGATATACATCAGTAATCATATCTGGTTCCTGGATATTCGGCCCAACATTTACATAGTGAAAAAACATAGGAAATTCTGCGGTCTGCTCACCACTACTGGGTAGCCATTGTTCATAGAGATAATGAGCGGCGCCAATAATATCCCGCGATCCATGGTGGCGAATTTTTGCACACCGGAGATTAGGAATGTTCTTATTTATAACGCCAAATGAATTATCCGGGACATCATGCTGAACTGAAATACACAGATCTACTCGATATTCTGAAGCGGTTACCTGATTCGGATCGTTGTAGTGAACACCATAGTTTCGGTGTAAATCAGAAGGTGGCAGTTTATTCTGGATGCGCCAAGCGATGAGCTTTTGAACGGATTCGTTTTCAAGGGCTGGTGCCCCGCGATGCTCAATTACCGCAATTTTTGTTTTTGGAAAATCTACTATCTCAACGTCCATTATATGTTCTCAGGGTTGCCCGTATTCGCCATGATTAATGGCAATCAAGTATTGCTGAATATATTTTCGTAGTGATTTACTTCCGGAAAAGGGTCGTAGAAATGATGCAATAATTTTCGCCATTCTTGATACTGTGGGGACTCTCTAAAACCCACGGTATGATCTTCAAGTGTTTGCCAATTAACTAAAAGAATATACCGGCTACATTTTTCTACGCACTTTTGAAGTTGATGTGAAGCGTAACCCGGCATACCCGAAATAATATGCTGAGCTTTATCAAATGCTGCTTCAAAAGCTTGTTCTTCCCCGGGCTTAACTTCAAGTATCGCAACCTCCAAAATCACTGGTTTCTCCCATGTATTATGACGCCCGCATGTTCGTGTATATTGGGTTTTTATTTTTTTCTATCTTAGAGCCAAGGTGGAATGTGCCCAGGAGACTTGCAGATGATTTACTGGTCTTGCTCTACTGCATATTTTACCAATAACTCCATTGGTACGATTTCTAGCGCTTTGATGTGCGTTTTTTTGAGGTGAACGCGCGGTGCCATATCGTACTCCACTGCTTCGAGCCATCGTGCGGCACACAAACACCAACTGTCTCCGGGACTTACCCCGTCAAAGTTATAATCTGGCATCGGAGTGGATAAATCGTTGCCTCGAAATCGCGAGTATTCCAGGAATTTTTGTGAGGCTTCAATACATATAGTATGAGAACCTGCATCCTCGTTGCAGGTGTTGCATTTGCCATCTCGGAAAAATCCGGTAATCGGGTTTTCGCCACACACCTCGAGTGCTTCACCCAGCACATTTATTGATTCATCCATCCTCATCTTACCCTGCATTCTCCATGTCATTGCTTTTGTGGGGAGCTAAAAAGCCTAAGCTATCCTATCTATTTGCTATGGCTGCCGTCACATAAAGGTTGGGATGCCGTGATTTTACAGCCACAAAAGAATACCTTTTTTGATTGGGTAGCTTCATATTTCACCGGGGTAAATGATGAACCTTTGTGTGTACCATCACAAAATGGTTGTTTTTTACTTTCTCCGCATGCACACCAAAAATAAGACTTTCCAGATTCGACTTCCACAATATAGGGTTTATCAGATGCTCGTGTTGGTTCGCTCATAGTTCCATTTCCATTTTATGTTATAAACTTGGGTTCTCTGACCGCTGAGTCAAAATAAAATTGTTCAACAGATGTGGAACGGTTGTACCACGGATTTCATTGTTGTGCTACTCGTAGAGTTCCAGAAGATGTGAGGGGTTTCTGACTTATGTTAGAGTGTGCAGTCTTTTTTCTTGGGGTTGTTATGAGCAGGGTTTGGTGTTTGGGGATCTCTGGTTTTCTGTTTACGCTGGCGTGGATGGATATTCATGCGTCGGAATTGTCGCTTGAGTATGATGCCTGGACGCAATCTGCAACCTATGAAATAGAATACGTTATTGATCTAAGCGTTCTACCGAGGCATAGAAAGGTAAATTTGTGGGTGCCTAAGCCGGCCAATAATTTTAGCCAGCGGGTGCTGAGTGCACACACTTCCTCCATACCGGCTTCGTGGCAAATGCGTGATTTAAAAGATAACCGGGGCAATGCGATTGTTGAATTTGTGCTTCCCGCAGATCCTGAACGGAGTGAAACGTTAAGCTTCTCTTACGTTATAGAACGAGACCCAGGATATATCGTGCCGAAGGATGCAATGCAAAAAGGCGATGTCCCGGAAGATTATCTGGCGCCAACAAATATGATCCCGCTCCAGGGATTAATCGCTTCGATTGCAGAAAAACAACGGCAGGGAATTACTGATCAGGAGGAGTTACAGCGCATCTATTATGATTACATTTTTGACAGCATGCGCTATTCCAAGGAAGGTGAAGGGTGGGGGCAGGGTGATGCAATCTGGGCATGTCAATCAAAGTATGGCAATTGCACGGATTTTCACTCACTTTATATTGGATTGGTTAGATCCCAGAAAATACCTGCCCGGTTTAAAATAGGTTTTCCATTGTCTGCATCAAATGCTGATGGCCGGCATGATGGGTATCATTGCTGGGCTGAAGTTTATAGTGATACTGAGGGATGGCTGCCTTTAGATGCCAGTGAGGCAAAAAAGGCAGATCTACGAGATAAGTATTACGGGAAATTACCCAGTGACCGGGTAGAGTTTAGCCAAGGTCGGGATCTAATATTCTCTGAATTGCAGCGCGGCGATCCAGTCAACTATTTTATTTATCCCTATGCGGAAACTACGGCTGATATTATAGATCGACTGCCGGTTAAATTACTGTATCGGCGGGTCGGTGTTGTAGATTCTAATGCGCCTTCTAAACACTAAGATCATTTGGTTGGTGTTTGCAGACACTCAGCAGCCATGCTTGAAATGGCAACACCACGCCGGCCCTGGCGAATAGGGTTGCGGTCATGACCGGGGGTAACATAACCAATCGATAGGCCCGTGGCGGGATCAGCCCAAGCCAATTGCCCGCCTGCACCATTGTGCCCGAATGCTGACGGCGAGTTGGTTTTGCCAAAACCCCGGGTATTCCGGCTTTCATCACCACTGATTATGATGCCCAGACCGCGGTTAGCGGGCTTTTTAAACATCATATCAACTAAATCGCCAGTGCGTATACGCTGTACCGATGCTCGAGTTGCTTCGCTCCATAGTTCCACACCGTCTAATCCGCCGTGTAGCAGTGCCTGGTAAAATAAGGCTAAATCTGCAGCATCACCAAAACCGCCGCCACCGGGTACACCGACTGCACGAATTTCCGGGCGATTAAAACTCAAAATAGCTTCCTCGGTAATCTCGTTTTCCGGTGGCACCGGCATGCCCATTTTTTTGTAGTCTTCTGGCGTTAAAGCTTCGCCACTATGCTCGCAGAGCAGTGCACGGGAGTTTTCTTTTTCTGGTAGTCCAACAAATAGGTTGTGCAGCTTAAGTGGTTCGAGTACTCGCTCCCTCACAAAGTCTGTATACACCTGGCCACTACGGCGCTCGATTAACTCTGCTACCACCCACATGGATGAGGAAGGATGATACTCAAAGCGTGTGCCAGGCTCCCAGGAAAGCCGCCATTGAGCAAATCTTCCGTAGCGTTTTTCTTTAGGTAGCCAATCAGTTGGCCTGAATGGTGCGTGCGGAAAACCGGCCGTGTGGGTGAACAATTGTTGCACAGTAATCGCGTCTTTGCCGTTAGTGCCGAATTCCTCAATGATGTCGGCGACTAGCTCATCCTCGGCAAGTTTACCCTCCTGAATCAAGAGCCATGCTGCCGCAGAGGTAATGCCTTTAGTCGCAGAAAACAGTGGGGTTAGCGACTCAGGTTTTGCCCCGCCATAGCTCTCAAATACGCCGACTTTGCCATGGTGTGCTATGGCAATTTGAGCTGCTGGCAAAAGGCCTTCATCCACTTCTCGTTGTACCCGCGCTAACAGCTTGGCCACTTTCTCTGGATCAAGTCCCAACTCCTGTGCATCAGCAAATCGATCTAGTGACATGTTGTTTCCTCAATAAAGTTTGGTAATCAGGCTACGATAGAGCCTAACCAGACTTTGGTAAAATAGCGAACCTGCCTATCTATTGTATTTTTCCTCCGATCAGAAAATGTCGTGCGAAATAAAATAGGTGACCCGTACTTTTACAAGCGTTGTAATCATGGCCGTTTAGTTAAATGCTCCACTGTAATAACTAATTTTTTTGCTTTAAGTTATCCATGCTGAGAGGGCCAGAGCCAAAACCTGTAACGAGAAGTAAGCCACCTATTATGGCCAGGTTTTTCATAAACATGATCATTTGAGTTTGTTGTTGCATACCTTCGAATGCCCAGAAATTATGAAAAATGATGGATGCAGGAACAGTAAAGAGAATTAGCGCTAGTGCACCCAACTTTGCTTTATATCCTAACAATACTGAAAGACCTCCTAGTATTTCAAAAATTACTGCACCTGCTAGAAATATAAATGCCGCAGGCATTCCTTTTGATGCCATGTATCCTGCGGTTTGTTCCCAGCCACCGATCTTATTTACTCCGCTCATGATAAATATAAATGCGATTAGGGTTCGACCGATTAGTGGTATAAAACGATTCATACAATATCTCCTGTTTTCCCAGGTAACCATTAAATACGCTTTTGGGTAAATGTGTCTACATGAAACCCTTAGGCGCTGGGCCTGCCCTAAGTTGCTTTGTGGCGGTTGGCAATTCAGCCTGCGATATAGTGATACAGGGTAGAACATGGTGGGAGAAATCAGGTCGAGGGAGGGGATGGAATATCCGTCGAATATGCCGGGTATAAGATTGCATGAAATTTCTTTATGATGGCTGCCGCGAAGATCCGCTAGGGTTTCGCGCGACCGGCACGTGGTTTGCTTCTTGAACACATAATCACATAACACACAGCATACCCTTGGAAATAGTAGATAAAATAATGGCAATTGCATATTTAGATGGAGTTTGGCAGGCCATTCATGATGCAAAGGTATCGGTGCTGGATCGTGGGTTTATGTTTGGTGACGCCGTGTATGAGGTTATTCCTGTATATCGGAATAAGCCTTTTATGCTGGTCGAGCACATCCAGCGTCTGGCAACCAGTCTTGCGGAAATTAAGATTCATAACCCCATGTCCACTGAGCAGTGGCTTGAATTGATTGGCGAGGCAATTTTTAGGGCAGAGGAGGCCTACGCACTTGTGTATGTGCAGGTTACCCGCGGAGTGGCCCAACGTAGAGAGCACGTATGGCCTGAGAATGCATCGCCAACGATATTAGTTACCGTGTCTGGGTCTCCGGCTTTGGCCGAGACGCATACTTCTTCTGACATAAAACCCTATGTAATGATTATTGCGGAGGATTTTCGCTGGCAACGTGGCGATTTGAAGAGTACCTGTTTGCTGGCTGCGGGCTTGTTTAAGAACGAAGCGCTGGCCCAGGGGGCTGATGACGCTATTCTAATCCGCGATGGTCTGGTTACCGAATCGAGTTCTTCAAATGTTTTTGTGGTGATTGATAATGTTCTGGTCACGCCGCCAAAGTCGCGCATGATTTTGCACGGTATTACTCGCGATCTGATCCTGACTTTAGCGAGGGAGTTGAACATACCTGTAGAAGAGCGTGATATTAAGCAAAGCGAACTTGCCGAGGCTTCCGAGATTATGGTGAGTAGCGCTGGCCGAGAAGTATGGCCAGTAGGTGTGATTAACGGGATAAGTGTAGGTAATGGTGGTCCTGGTGTTGTGTGGGACAAACTAAACACAGGCTTTCAGGTGATTAAAGACAAGCTATAGTGTTGTGTTGAGTGCAGTATTTTTTTCGATGTAAGGTATTGGCAGAACATGACATTACAGAGTGAGCAGGTTGATAAAGTTTTGGTTATACAGCTATTGCCTGGAGAATTTTCCGTACATCGTTTGGCACCTGGGCAGAACGTACCTGAGGTAGTGCTGAATAGTGCGTATTACTGGATAGGCAAGACTGACGAAGAACTGTCAATCGTTTGTGAGAGTGGCATCCATGTTGAGTCCCAACAGTTGAGCGAAGGATGGTCCTGTTTGAAAATTGTCGGTCCTTTACATCACTCTCTTGTGGGTGTGCTGGCAGGTATTAGTGCGATATTACGAGATGCAGAAATCAGCATTTTCGCATTATCGACATTCGATACAGACTATATATTGGTGGGTTCTGATAAATTGGCAGAGGCCAAGGCGGCATTAACGATTGCCGGGTACGATATATAGCAGGATAAGCGGGATTTATAGTTGTGAAGTCTATATTTACATACAGGTTAATACTGTCAGAGAGTAAATACTTCTATCGAGGTAGGTCATGAACACCTGGATCGATAGGGTTTCGCTGGCGGGAGAGTATGTTTCGCTCGAGCCGCTTACACCTGCCCATGAGGCTGAGCTGAGTCTGGCAGTGCAAGATGGGGAGTTGTGGCGTTTGTGGTATACGTATATTCCGCGACCTGAAAAAGTAGCAGAGTATATCGCTGATGCTCTGAGCATGGCCGAGCGTGAAGGGGCATTGACCTTTGTCGTGCGTTTGAAATCCAGTGGACAAGTGGTTGGCTGTACTCGGTACTTTGCTATTGATGCGATTAATAAACGATTGGAAATCGGGCATACCTGGTACGCCAAGAGCGTCCAGCGCAGCGCAGTAAATACCGAAACCAAGTTATTGCTATTGTCCCACGCATTTGAATCACTGGGAGTGATAGCCGTGGAGTTTCGTACCCATTGGCATAACCAGGCTTCGCGCTCAGCTATTGCTCGGCTTGGAGCGAAACAAGACGGTATTTTACGTAGTCATCAACGATCAGCAGATGGTTTGTTGCGGGATACCGTCGTATTTTCCATTATAGAATGTGAGTGGCCGGTGGTTAAGAAAGGGCTTTCCTATAAATTGGGGAGAGCTATGGAGAAAGGTAAGTGAGCACTAAACCACTTCGTTTTAAACCGCGCGTTGCAATGGCAGTGGTCGTGGCCAACATGATTGGCACCGGTGTGTTTACCAGTCTTGGTTTTCAGTTGGTAGATATACAGTCGGGCTTTGTGATTCTGATGTTGTGGGTGGTTGGTGGAATTATGGCTCTGTGTGGTGCACTTTCCTATGCGGAATTGGGTTCTATTTTCCCTCGCTCAGGCGGGGAGTATAATTTCTTGAGTGAAATCTACCATCCGATGGCCGGATTTGTTTCAGGCTGGGTCTCTGCAACCATAGGTTTTGCAGCGCCTACCGCTCTGGCGGCCATTACCTTTGGGAAATATCTGAGTGCTGTATTTCCGCTATTTTCTCCAACCTGGCTGGCATGTACCTTGGTGCTTGTCTTAACCGGGGTTCATGCGACATCCAGGCAAAATAGTGCGGGTCTGCAAAGTATATTCACGGTGTTGAAAATTGTTCTTATTTTGGTGTTTTGTACATTGTGCTGGGTAATGGTTGATGTACCGCAATCCGTTGAATTTTTACCCAGCAGTGGAGATGGAGCTTTGATTGGTAGTGCGTCGTTTGCCATTGCCTTGATATTCGTAAATTATGCCTACACTGGGTGGAATGCAGCCACTTACCTGAGTGGGGAGTTGGAAGAACCACAAAAAAACTTACCGCGCATTCTGGTTGTCAGCACGCTGGTGGTGATGGTGTTATACGTGTTGCTGAATTTTACTTTTTTGTATGTTGCACCAATTGATGCCTTGGTAGGCAGACTTGACGTGGGTTATGTCGCTTCACAACAGGTTTTTGGGGGGCTGGGGGCTGATATAATGGGCGTACTTTTATCACTCCTGTTAATTTCCACGGTCAGTGCCATGGTGCTGGCTGGCCCGCGGGTATTACATGTAATTGGTCAAGATTTTCCGGTGTTTCGCAGAATGGGTAAAGCTAATGCGCATGGTGTTCCTGCATTGGCAATTTGGGTTCAGGCGCTACTCACTTTGGCATTTATCCTGAGCGCGTCATTTGAGTCAATTCTGGTTTTTGCAGGATTTACGCTGGGCGTGAATACCATTTTTACGGTAGGGGGTGTTTTTGTATTGCGCTGGACTAAACCGGATCTACATCGTCCATTCAGCACTTGGGGTTATCCCGTAACCCCATTGATATACCTGCTGCTAAGTGGCTGGACTTTAGTGTATATACTGCTGCAGCGCCTGGCCGAAGGTTTATCAGGCATGTTGATAATAGCCGCAGGTGTAGTTTTTTATTGGGCATCTGTTTTTTTTGGGCGAAAAATAATCGCATCAGAACAATCAAGCGATGCGAGCGGATAAAGGATGCGAATGGAGATTATAGAGGATCGCCTTGTTGAGCTGGAAATAAAAGCAGCTTTTCAGGATGATGTGATTCAGGCGCTCAACCAGATAGTCAGCAGGCAGCAAGTCCAATTGGAGCGCCTGGAAATTTCTATGAACATGCTGACGGATCGGCTAAAAGATGCAGCTTCTTCTTCGGATATGACCAGTAATCAGCGGCCAGACGAACCACCGCCGCATTACTAAATAAGATATTTGGCGTAGAATATCGCATATGAATCTGCATGATCATTTAATTGGTGCCGCACTACAGCTGAATAGTGACTGTTTGCGGATTATTTTATCCCGTAAGGCGGGGCCGGATGTCAGTATTGAGCAGCAGTTTTCGGCGGATTCACTGCGAAGGTTTAATCAGAATCTGCGCATACTTCTGGCCGTATGGTATTTGTTGAAACCGGCGGTAGAAAAAGACACATTTCGCCAGTCCAAGCTGAGGCTTAAAGGGTTGCAGGAGATGTTGGCACCAGAGATAAATCGTATTGGCTTGCTGGATTTGCTGGCGGATTACCAGGCAAAAGTTGATAAACCCCGAGCGATAAAATTGCTTCAGTCTGTGCAAGACAGAGTACAGACTGAGCAGAGCCTGGCGCGCATGGATGTGGATTTGTTGTCTTTATTGTTGCAGGAAGAGTCCCGTGTTTGGCGGGAGTTAGCACCAAATAAACAGAATCAAACACATAAAATACTCGCACGCTTCGTGCGGTGTTATAAAAAATGCCTGCTAAACGCGTCTGGTTCAGAACAAGCGAAAGAGTCTATCTCACAGGCGATTTTGGAAAAGGATCGAAAACCGATACAGTGGCGCGAGCAGGTTTGTCGAATGTGGGATCAGCTGGTGTTGGTTAAGGAAGGGCTGGGTGATGCTGGCCGAGAGCGCAACTGGTATTTGGTACGCTTGGTGCAGGTTCTGGAGCGGGAGCGTATTCTGGAACTCCTTGAAAGCCGGTTAAGGTATGAATTATCGGAGAATAGAGAATTCTCTGGGCGTAAGGCCAAAAAGTATCGGCGTATGCCTGGCAAGCTTGCACGGCTGATTGCAGATCAGCATGAAAAACTAAATTTGCGGCAGATGAAACTATATGACTGCATTTTTGGTCAGAGTTTAGATGAGTACCTGGACTTTGTTTCTACTATATGCCACCAGGGTGTGCCAGGCGAAAGTGTTTTATTAGGTCAAAGTGAATCTGGCATTAGTACGCCCGGTGAAGAATAAAATAAGCACAGGGGCAATACATGAAATTTACCTTTAGCGGGGGATATATGATGGCACTTGCACAAATATTTTTGCGGTTTATTGCCATAGTAGGTTTATTTGCAGGCGTGATGCTGAACGTTAGCGCAGATGAAGGCTATGTTGAGGGGTGGAGTTTGCCTATCGGCAGCAAGGCACCGAAGATATCAGCTCTGGATTCAAACGGGGTAGTGCGAGAATTCGCTGACTTGAGTGCTGAGCAGGGTTTGCTGATATTTTTTAATCGCTCAGCAAACTGGTGACCATTCTGCAAACGCCAGCTGGTCGAGCTGGGCAAGTGGAGTGAAAAATTTAACCGCTTAGGTCTTGGTGTGGTGGGCATGACCTATGATGAATTATCTGTTCTAAAGGCATTTTCTCAAAATCATAAATTACCTTACCCGCTGTTGAGGGATGAGCAGATCAAACACGTTAGTGCTTTTAATATCCTCAACACAGAATATGGCCCCGACCACCAGGGTTACGGTATACCTTACCCAGGCATTATTTATCTGGATGCAGATCAGATTGTAAGGGCTAAGTTTGCTGACCAGGGCTATAAAAAGAGACCGGCTTTAAAGGAAGTATATGAGGTGCTGGCGGCTCAAATACAGACACAAAAATAATTATCCAAAAATTAATCTAAGTGCCTGGTTAGGCCCAATAGAGTAGTTCTTCACGGCCAGGCTTTACCACAGGACATAATAGTCCGGCAAAGGTGTATTGCTTTGCCGGTGTTGAATCTATTAAATGGCGGTTTAGTAAATTACTCCTAAAATTATCTGCGTAGCTTTCATGTATCTAATTCCGATTCCAAAAATAATCAGATTGTCCAGCGCTTTGTCTTTTAGGAAGCTACAGGGTCGGCCGCCACGGGGCCATTTTTCTTTTTCAGTGATGCCGAATGTATTTAGACTGTTGGTTTTGTTACCTATTATTGCGCTCAGCACAGCGTGCTCTGCGATCATGTCTTCGGTGACCTCGGATTTGGCTGAGGGCTTGTCTGAAGCGATAATGAACAACGAGGATATACAAGTTGTAAGGGATGGAGCGCCTGCTTACCTGATATTGCTTGACGGATTGGTTCAACAGTCCCCTAAAAATATAAATTTGCTGGGTGCTGCTGCTTCGCTGAATTCTGCCTATGCGGCCGCTTTTGTAGAAGATGAAGAACGTATCCGTAGTTTCAGTGATAAAGCCTTCGATTATGCGCTGCGGGCTGCTTGCAAGACAATAAAAGCTGCCTGTACACCCCGTTCTCAACCATATGCTGAGTTTGAACTTTGGGTGGGCCAGCTCGGGAAAAAACATGTCCCCATGATGTACGCGCTGGGTGCGAATTGGGCGGGCTGGATACAAGCGCATAGCGATGACTGGAATGCGATTGCTGAGCTCAGTCGGGTAAAATTGCTTATGAACCGCATAGCCGAATTGGATGAGGCATACGATTTTGGTGGTCCTCGCATGTATTTGGGCGTATTTGAAACCCTGTTGCCGCCTGCTTTGGGTGGTCGCCCTGAAGTAGGGCGAAGGCACTTTGAGCGAGCAATCCAGCTATCGGGTGGTGTGCACCTGTTTACCAAGGTGGTTTTTGCTCAGCAATATGCTCGCTTGGTATTTGATCAGCAATTACATGACAACCTGCTTAATGAGGTTTTGTCTTCAGATTCGGCAGTGGGAGGTATTGCGCTGTTAAATAATGTGGCGAAAGAGCAGGCTCGAAAACTGCTTAAATCGTCGGTAGATTATTTTTAAGGGAATACACTGTGATAATCAGACAACAACTTGGAATGACCGCTTTATTTGTAGTACTGGTACTGAGCTGCTTTTTGTTTGGCACCCCGGTACAGGCTAAAACATTCAAAATTGCGACGGTTTCTCCCGAAAACTCTGCCTGGATGAAGGGGATGCGTCTGAGGGCAGTAGAAATTGATGAGGCTACCGACGGCCGTGTTAAGTTCAAATTTTACCCCGGTGGCGTACTGGGTGATGATAAAACGATATTGCGCAAAATGCGTGTTGGTCAGTTGCATGGTGGAGCGGTTGCATCGAGTTCGCTCACTAATGTAATGACGGATGTCCAACTCTATGGTCTTCCGATGGTGTTTAGAGACTTTGCCGAGGTTGATTACGTGCGCTCACGTATGGATGAGGGATTGGCTGAGCGCCTGGAAAAAAAGGGTTATGTGGTATTTGGATTTCCGGAAGTTGGTTTTGCGCGAGCTATGAGCATCGCACCAATTACCAGTGTCGGGGATGCCAGAAACTCACGCGTCTGGATTCCGGATAACGATCCAGGTTCAGCTCAGGGTATTGCTGCTTTTAATATTACCCCCATACCATTGACTATTGTGGATGTGTTACCGGGCCTTCAGACTGATCTTATCAATGCGGTGGCAATACCTCCCGTGGGTGCTTTGACTCTGCAATGGCATACGCAACTCAAATATATTACTGACTTACCCTTGCTTTATATTTACGGGATTTTCACTGTTACTAAAAAATCCTTTGATAAAGTGTCGGCAGAAGATCAGGCGACGGTAAGGGCTATACTTGCCAAACAGGCAGTCAGTGTCGATGCACTCACTCGAAAGGATAACTCTGCAGCTTTCCAGGCTCTGTTGAAACAAGGTTTACAGGCTTTATCTCCCTCTACTGACGAAACAAGAGAGTGGCGAAGCCTGGCTGGTGGTGCCGTTCAGGATCTAGTGAGCTCTGGCACCGTAACCCGCGAAGCCTACGAAACCATGTTGACCCATTTGGCCGAGTACAGAACCAAAGTAAGCGCGATTATGCAGCTAGATAGTGAAGAGATTGAAGATAGTCAAAGTGAATAACTTATTGAACAGCCAATAAAATAAACAACTGAATAATGTAGATAAGAAAATTAGTAAAAATACAGAACAATATCCCGACAAGGGCGTCGATTGTCTTGATAGTAAACTCGACGGGTTCCTCCAAATGCTGGAAACCGGCTTGCTGATTTTTTTGCTGGGATCGATGATGCTGCTGGCCGTTTATCAGGTGGCATTACGTAATTTTTTTGATGCTGGCATAGTCTGGGCAGATGCCTATGTCCGGGTGACGGTTTTCTGGGTAGCTATGGTTGGTGCCCTGGCTGCATCCCGCAATGATGAACATATAAGTATTGATTTTTTATCCCGCTTATTGAATCCAAGCTGGCGAAGGCTAATAAATCGGGCTCAGGCCATGCTCACGGCAGCCCTGTGTTTTATTGGGGCCTGGTACAGTGTTGAGTTTGTTCGATATGAATACATCGATGGTGTTATTGCTTTTGCCTCAGTTCCTGCCTGGGTTTGTGAATCTGTTATGCCGGTTGCTTTGTTTTTAATCGGTTTTCGATACCTCTGTAAAAGCCTGGGATTGGGTGGGACTAAAGCAGAGCGGGCAGAGCAGGAAGGATGATTACGCTTGCTGTCATCGCATTGGTAATTGCTGCGCTGTTTGGCATGCCGCTTTTTGTGGTGGTAATGGCGGCTGCAATGTTGGGTTATCTCAGCAGCGATATCGATCTATCAGTTATTGCTATTGAAGTATTTCGTATTACCGATACACCAATGTTAGTTGCTTTGCCCCTGTTTACATTTGCGGGTTATGTCCTGGCGGAATCGAAAAGTTCCGAGCGGCTGGTTTCACTTACCCAGGCATTGGTTGGCTGGATGCCTTCCGGTCTTGCCATTGTCGGTTTTATGGTTTGCGCAGTGTTCACTGCGCTAACAGGTGCTTCCGGTGTCACTATTGTGGCAATTGGTGCCCTATTGTTACCGGCTTTACAAAAAAGTGGATATGACGAACGCTTCAGTCTGGGTCTGGTTACCACGTCTGGTAGTTTGGGTCTCTTGCTTGCACCCTCTCTGCCACTGATTTTGTATGGCGTTGTTGCGTTGCAGTCCGATGCGGTAGAGTCATTTGCAATCCAGGATTTGTTTCTCGCAGGTTTGCTCCCGGCTGGTTTAATGATCGGCTTACTTTCGATCTGGACAATCTGGCGGCATCGCGGTGGTGCAATACCAAAAATTTCGTATACCAACAGTGCTGTTTTGAGTGCACTAAAAGCGGCGCGCTGGGAATTACCCTTGCCCATCGTGGTATTAGGGGGTGTATATCTCGGGCAATTTGCCATTTCAGAAGCCTCTGCTGTCACTGCGTTGTATGTGACTATTGTTGAGGTATTTATTTATCGGGAAATACCCCTTGCCAGATTGCCGGTGATAGCGCGTGATGCCATGGTCATGATTGGCGGGATTATTCTAATTCTGGGCATGGCTTTGGCATTTACTAACTACTTGGTAGATGCAGATGTCCCTCAACAAATATTCGCGTTTATTCAGGCACATGTAGAAACAAAACTTACATTTTTGATTCTACTTAATATTCTATTGCTGTTTTTGGGGGCGGTATTGGATGTGTTTTCCGCCATTGTCATCATAGTACCCATGTTATTGCCCATTGCTGCGGGTTATGGCATTCATCCTGTGCATTTGGGCATAATATTTTTGGCTAATATGCAAATTGGGTATTTTACGCCGCCTATTGGAATGAATTTATTCATTGCCAGTTCGAGGTTTAAGAAACCCGTTAGTGAGTTGTATGCAGCAAGTTGGCCATTTTTTATTGTATTGTTGGTGGCTTTGCTATTAATCACCTATTTTCCAATTATCAGTATGGTTTTTATTAACTAGACCGGTCCCAGTTTTGCTACCGATACACTAACTGGTGATGTGCAGTTTACAGTACTTATCTGTCTGCGCGTCTTAACCAGCTGATACCTGGGGTCAGTAGCCTGGCAATCTCTTGCAAGGGTATGGCCTTGGAAAAATAGTAGCCCTGACCATATTCACAGTTGTTTTCTAACAGGTACTCCAACTGCTCTTTGGTTTCGATACCTTCTGCAACTACTTTTAGATTGAGTCGCTGAGACATCGCAATAACAGCGCCAGTGATTGCCATGTCATTCTCGTTATGGGGTATATCTTTGATAAAAGATTGATCAATTTTGACAATATCAAAGGGGAAGCCTTTCAGGTGATGTAAGGAAGAGTAGCCTGTACCAAAATCGTCGATAGCCAGTTTTACGCCGAGTTGATGAAGGCGTAGCAATGCGTCGGTAGCTGCTTCCTGATCACCCAATAACATGGTTTCAGTGGTTTCGAATTCCAGCTGAGAAGCCTGCAGTTCAAATTCTTCTATACAGTCGCTAATGAAACTAACGAGATTTTTTTGTCTGAATTGTCGCGGAGAGATATTGATAGCGGTACTTATGGGTTTTCCGGCGATTTTTGAGACTTGACTCGCTGCTCGACAGGCTTCTTGAATAACCCATTCACCCAGTTCAACGATAATTCCTGTCTTTTCGGCTACTGCGATAAAGTCAGTTGGAGAAAGAACACCACGTTCTGGATGGTGCCATCGAACCAGGCATTCCATACCTTCTATTTGTTGGTTCCTCAAATTGACTTTGGGTTGGTAGTACAGGTCGAATTCACTGTTTTCCAGTGCTTTGCGCAGGGAATTTTCCATTTCCAGTAAAATTTGCGCTTTGTGGTTCATGTCTTGGGAAAAGTACTGGTAGTTATTCCGCCCTTCTTCTTTGGCTCTATACATTGCCAGATCAGCATATTTTATTAGCGTGTTGGCTTTGGTGGTGTCTCTGGGGATGATCGCAATGCCAATGCTGGTCGTGACGATCAGATCATGGCCGTCGATCGTTATGGGTTCTCTTAGCATTTGCAATATTTTTTCGGCGACCAGTCCTGCATCCCTGGAATCGACAATGTGATTGAGCAATATTGTAAATTCGTCACCACCGGACCGGGCAACGGTGTCTTCTCCTCGCACACATTGCTGCAAGCGTGATGCAACTTCGATCAGCAGTTTATCTCCAAGGATATGACCCAGGGTATCGTTCACCCGTTTAAACTGGTCCAGATCAAGAAATAAAATGGCTGCACTGCTATTATTGCGCTGGGTGCTCTGAATACATTGATCCAATCGGTCTTTGAATAGTCGGCGGTTGGCCAAGTTTGTAAGTGTGTCATAAAAAGCCAGACGCTCCATTTGACGCTGACTGTTTTTTAATTCAGTGGTATCAGTTATTTGTACGATAAAATGCAGTGGATCACCCTTGTCAGATTTTTGTAATACAGTATGGAAGTTGGTGCTCATAGTGACGCCGGATTTACGCACCAAATTTCTTTCGGTTTTGTCCATATATATTTCACTGATCAGCAGTGCTTCGAGGGTATTCTTCAGGTTTTCACGTTCTGTTATCGGCACCAGATCATAAATAAATGTGTTGATTAACTCGCTATGCCCATAGTCCAATAAGTGCGACGCGTAATTATTTATCTGAAAAATATTCCCCGCCACATCAACAAGCAAAATGCCGATTGGTGCGTTTTCGAAGGTTTTACGGAAGCGTTCTTCACTGCTTTTTAGACGTGAGTTGGTAAGCATCTGCTCGCGATTGTCTTTTACAATACAAAGCGCAGAGGCTTCTCCGTATATCTCGATGGTTGAGATGGATACCAAGGTGGGAAAAACATCGCCAGCATGGGTCAGTAAATTGAGATGTAGATTGTACACTTGCCCCGTTTCTGTGATCTCTTTAGCACTTTTTTCCATCGGTGAGGTGTTTTCTACGATGCCCACTTCGTATAGAGAACGCCCGAGAAGCGCTTCACGTTGAAAGCCAGTTTCTTCAATAAACGTATCGTTGACATCCAGAATAGCTTTGTCTTCAATTCGGATAATGATGATCCCGTCAGGCGAACCGGAAAAGATCCGGGCAAATTTTTCTTCGCTATCAAGCAGTGCCTTTTCTGCCTGTAGGCGCCTTGTAATATCACGTCCACAGCAAACGATGCAGAGCTCTGACTGGATCTTCACCAAACGTATTGACATTTCTACACTCAGCCGCTCCCCATTTTTAGCAATTAGATCCGTTTCGTAATTCAGGCCGCGGGGATCAGAATATAGTTTATCGCGCAGTTGATCACGCTCTTGGTCGTCTGCCCAGATATTCAGTTTGCTCCCCGATGTATGGAGAATTTCATCTCGTGTATATCCAAGTAGCCGGGTAAAGCTGGTATTCAGATCAATGATCTGTTTATCAGACACACGAATTATGAGTGTGGCATCAGGGCTTGAATGGAATATGGTCGAAAATTTCTCCTCGCTTGATTCGAGGTCCTCGGTAGCGTGAACCTGGTCGGTAATTAAATTGCAGGCTATAAGTGCTCCGGTAATACCCCGACTATGCATTTTATCGGTTAACTGTACTTCCAGATACTGCTGGTTGGGTAATTGAAGTTGGTTCAGAGTGATGGTTTTACCGGGTTGTCGTCGGCAGTTTACCAGCGCTTTTGTAAATGAAGACCTATCAGCCAGAGATAGATAGTTTTCAAATGTGTTGTGTAAAATGTCTGACTGAGTGCATTCCAGAATTTCACAAGCGTAGGGGTTGGCATACGATATTTTATCGTCATCACCCATGATAATTATCATTAGTGAAATATCATCGATAATGCCTCTAAATCTCGACTCACTTTTTATAAGCGCTTGTTGCATTTGACGCTTTTCTGTTCGATCAATTACCTGAAGAACGGTAAAACGCTTTCCGCCGGTGAGTTTTTTATCCAAATTTCGTACAT
>JAHRWB010000108.1 GCA_019090385.1 Pseudomonadales bacterium
GATGAGGTTGCAGCATTGGAACCAGATAATGTGCCTCCTGCACCTTGGGCACTGACCACAATACTGAATGTTTCACTGGTGAAAGCACCATTACCATCAGTGGCGGTAACCGTTACTGAATAGGGGCTACCTGCTGCATCACCTAATGAGGGTGTCCAGTCCAGGCTACCTGTACCATTACCTGAATCGGTGAGGATGTTCGGTGTACCGGGTAAATCATTGGTTTCTGTTAAAGTTAATGGAGCAGGGCCATCGGCATCGGTAGCCGACAGAGCCACTGTGAGCAACTGGCTTTCAGTGACATTTTGATTGCCAATAGGGCTTAGGGCAGGGGCTTGATTGCCAGAGGCTCCGAGTTCCGAAAGAAAGAACAAATAGCTTGCAGCACGTCCATGAGTGCTTGGAGTCAAATAGTCGTAGTCGTCTGAGTCGGCTGCGATTAGCAGATCTACAATACCGTCACCATTGATGTCGCCAACGTTGGCTCCATCGTTGGCGAAATTATCATGATTACCAAGCACGTTCGTGAAACCTGCAGTTGCGGAAGACACTCTTTCCTGCGCTTTTACTGTGCCGTTGGCATTGAGGTACAAAATCCAAAATGCTCCTCGATTAAGCCCATCTACATCGTAAGCGTCAGCGCCCACTGCAATATCGTTAACGCTATCATTGTCCAAATCTCCTAGGCCAACGATGGTTAAACCAAACCCAGAGTAATTGCCCAGGGTCGCAGTGAAGCCACCCTGGGTAGCGTTAATTTTCTGATAAGAGTTTACGGTTCCACTTTCACTTAAAAACAATATCCAGATAGCACCTGAATTTAGTGCGTCGTCGTCGTCACTCTGGGCTCTTACGGCTATGTCTACAACGCCGTTGCCATCCAAATCACCTACAATATCCATTTCACTACCGAATCCGTCGCCATCGTCCAGGCCGGCCGTAAACCCTCCCTGAGTATCACTTATTTTTCGGTAATCTTTCACCGTGCCGTCGGTATTTAAGAAGAGTATCCAGAGGGCGCCTCTTTTGGTTCCACCATCATTGTCGTCGCGAGCGCCGGCTAGTAAGTCGAGCACTCCATCCCCATCAAAATCGCCTAAGGGAGAGACCGAGAGAGCACCGAAGTAGGTACCGGAGCTCAATGGAGAGGTACCGGACCACCCTGAATCAACACCTATTTTTGTGTACTCTTTAACAGTACCATTGGCATTAAGAAATAAAATATAAATTGCGCCATCGTCCGAGTTTTCATGACGAGCACTCACAGCGACGTCCGTGATACCGTCGCCGTCAAGGTCGCCAATAGTGCCAACTTGGCCACCAAAGCCGCCGTTATTTTCTAATATACCTGAAGGAAAACCGCCTACTCCGTTGCCAATTTCTTGGTATGCTTTAATTGACCCATCTGGTCTTAGGAATGCGACCCATATAACCCCTTTCTGCTCAGTAGAGGAAAGGATAGTATTCGAGTTCATATTCACATCGCCTTTCCATGCAGTAAGTATAATATCCGGCGTGCCGTCACCATCAATATCGCCTATTCCTGCGATTGCATTGCCTAAATCCGAGTCATTCCCTCGCGTGTCGGGAAGCGAAGAGAAGAATCGCGTATCGTCATCTACTTCAACGAAGGTGTTAAACTGAGCAAGGCTGGAAATAGACGTTAGGCAGACTGTGGTAAGGAAAGCAATGAAAAATGCGGTATCTATAACGGTTCGATAACAGTGGGTCAGATTTATGTGCTTTGTCATAATTATAATTTGCCAAATATCAAACATCAAACATAGAAGTGTGTTCTGCCTCTATATGTTGAGCTAATTTGTAGTATAAATTAGGTGAGTGCGATCCTTGCCCCCTAAGTGTAACAATAAAATTGAGAGGGTTGGGCACGGGAATTGTATAAAAAATAAGGAATTGTAGTTGAAATGTATTTTTTAGGTTTACATCATTAGGGCAGATAATTGTGTATGTAATGCCTTATTATTTACAAAACTAAACTCAAGGTATCATTTAATATGAAAGCAGTAATACTGGCCGGTGGCTTGGGTACTCGTATTTCAGAAGAGACAACTGTAAAACCAAAACCAATGGTTGAAATTGGCGGCATGCCTATTTTGTGGCACATAATGAAGACTTACTCCTATTATGGCGTTAATGATTTTATAATTTGCTGTGGCTATAAAGGGCATGTGATTAAGGAGTTTTTTGCCGGGTATGTATTACGCTCATCAAGTGTCACATTTGATATGCCCAACAATAGTATGAAAGTTCATAATGGGAAGGTGGAGCCTTGGAAGGTGACATTGGTCGATACGGGTGAAGGTACGCTAACGGGTGGTCGATTGAAAAGGGTTAAAGATCATTTGGACGATGAAAGTTTTTGTTTCACTTATGGTGATGGTGTCAGTGATGTCAACATAGGTGAGTTGGTTAAATTTCATAAACAGGCTGGAACTAAAGCGACGCTAACTGCTGTGCAGCCGCCAGGTCGATTCGGTGCTATTGCGCTCTCTAGCGAGCAAACTAAAATTCATCAATTCCATGAAAAGCCTGGTGGTGACGGTGCCTGGATAAATGGAGGATACTTTGTACTGGAACCTTCGGTTATTGATTTGATCGAAGATGATTCAACAACTTGGGAACAAGAACCGTTGCAGATGCTGGCTAAAGAAGGCAACTTGTCTGCCTTCCGTCACCAGGGGTTTTGGCAACCTATGGATACGCTTCGAGATAAAAATATGCTCGAGGAACTCTGGTCAGAGAACTCAGCTCCCTGGAAGGTCTGGTAGTTTGCTATTTGAACTTATGAATACAAATTTTTATTTGGGGAAGAATAATTGGTTTTGCTCGGCACGCAAGGCATCGCACAAACGGTTAGGGGGTAGTTCCACGTCTGCATAGGTCAGCACCTGATCTTTTGCTATATCATGTTTTAGCTGACAGCCTTCTGCAACCCCGATGGGTAACAGATTTTGTGCGTTGGCGAGCTCTGCATTTTCCGCAAGACCGTAAGTCATGTAATACCCCATGCCATCAAGTATTTCGCCTGCTTTCAGCCCTATTTTGGCGGTTGCAACCACTTCTACCAGAGGCCCGTGGGTGGGTGATATGGTGGCATCGTTAAACAGTACTGCTCGGGCGACGGTCATAGGTACTTCGAAATGGCACAGATGATAGGGCGTATGGAAACAATATAGTGGCCCTTCTCCGAGTTTATACAGATTTAGATAATGGCGTTGGGTAGGATTGTCATGTGTACCGAGTACAAATACTCCAGGGCCAGGCTCAGCGCCTACTACATAGTCTACAATACCGTTGCCAGCCAACAGTTCTTTTTCTGGGAATAGTTTAGTTGCCTGTTGAATAGGCGTGCCTGATTCAACAGTGGGGCCGAACATGCCTCTTTTGGCCACGCGCATCCCCGTTGCATTTGCCACAATGGCCTGCTCAAAGGAAATTTTGGTACCATCTGCAAAAGAGGTAACCATGTGAGCTTTTTGTTTCCACTGTCTGGCGAAGGCTTCCTGGGTGGTAGGATTACGATAGGGGTCGTGTAAGCCTTTAATGTTTCCGCAAAGCACGGGCTTTACGCCTATACTTTTTACGAAGCGGTACAGATTCATCATTACCCCGGGTTGGTCGCCATCGGTATTAGTAAAAATGACGCCAGCTTTGAGTGCGCGCTGATGTAATATAGGCCCGATCGTGCCATCGAGCTCCGCGTTCATAAGGATAACGTGTTTGCCGTTATCTATTGCACACGAGACTATCTTCGCGCCAAACTCTACTGATCCTGTTACTTCAATAATGGCGTCAATCATGCCGGCCTTACAAAGTAATTCGGCATCTTCGGTGATAGCATGTGACTGATTTTCTATGGCAGTTTCTAGCTGTTTTACGGAATCCACTACCGTGATCTTCTTTTGACCTGCTTCTTCGTAGGCTCTACGCGCCCCCTCTAGTGTTCGGTTAGATATTGCTACCAATTCCATACCAGGAACAGATTGTTGAATCTGCAAGGTAATACCCCTTGCCATAAAGCCTGCGCCAACCATACCTACTCGAATGGGCTGGCCATCTGAGTGTCTTTTTTCTAAGGCGCTGTCGATAATGATCATTTTATGCTATCTCTTGTTTATATATAATTATGGGCATCAAATCACATATTGTAATCAGGCCAGCCTGCGTCTTTTTCTGATATTTTTGAAACTGGGCAAGGCCACTTTATTTTAAACATTGGGTCGTTATAACGAATGCCAAGCTCAGCTGACGGTGTGTAGAATTCTGAAACTTGATAGAGCGCTTCCGTATTGTCTTCCAATGTCTGGAAGCCATGGGCGAATCCTGTGGGAACGTATAACATTTTTCGGTTCTCGGCAGAAAGCTCGAATCCTGCATGTTTTCCATAAGTAGGAGAATTTTTGCGTATATCTATAATGACATCGTATAGTGCGCCACTTATACAGCGGACAAGTTTCACTTCTTCAAAGGGTGCAACTTGATAATGCATGCCACGAAGGGTACCTTTCAATTCGTTGTAGGACACATTTACCTGTGCTGTAAAACTTGCGAGACCCTGGTCCTCAAACTCCTTTGCGCACCACCCACGAGCGAAAAAACCTCGATCGTCTGTGAATTTTTCCAATTCAATGGTATAGACGTCTGCCAATTCAGTTTTTAGAAACTTCATAGTTTACTGCGTCCAGTTTAAACGGTTATTAATGGAACCTTCTTGTTGATGGCTATTAAGTACATTTAGCCTAATGAACCGAGAGTCTCTGAAGTTTTTGTCACTGAACCCGATTTGCTTTAGACCTGTATGTATTTCTGATATCGAGCGGGCAAGATCAATCTGTGGCAGGTGGTCTGGTGCCATAGACTTATATTGGTCAAAATTTACCTGGTAAGAGCGTTTATCCGGAGGAGCGTTTGGATTAATCTGAATATCGATATGCGGTATATGATCTTTGACAGCTTGTGCCAAATCCTTTACCTGATAATTCCACTCATTCCGACCTACATTGATGGTTAGAAATGGTTCTCCTATTGTTCGTGTGCTTGCCCACTCCATTGCTCTCGCCATGTCTTTAACATCGATTAGTGGTCGCCAGGGAGTGCCATCACTGAGAATATCAATTTTGTTGTTGACTACAGCAGATGCAACAAAATCGTTCAAGACTAAATCGAGTCTTAAGCGGTCGCTCATCCCGCAAGCCGTTGGAAAGCGTAAGCAGGTAATAGTGAAATCATCAGTTGCCAGGTCACAGATATCTCTTTCGGTATCGATTTTTGAATGAGCGTATGCAGTTAGTGGGTTTAGAGGAGAAGATTCATTTCTTGGACCACCTTCGGTAAATCCGTAAACACTGCAACTGGATGCAAAAACATAGTGCCCAACACCTGCACTACGGGCCATTTTTGCTATCTCTATGCTGGAGCGGTGATTTATTTCGTCGGTCACTTGCTCATAAGCTTTGCCCATCGGGTCATTTGATATGGCGGCAAGGTGTATTACTGCATCCATGCCTGATAACAGTTCCTTATCCAACGAACGAACATCCATAAAATACTGTGCGTTTAGTCGCTTTTCAGGTATGGCTTCAAAGGTAGTAAGGCAATGGCTAAAAAACCCGAGATCTACGCCAAATAGTTTTGCGTTGGGGAAAGTTTTTCGAAAATGTGCCACTACGAGGGGACCAACATAGCCCATATTCCCGGTTATTAAAATATTCATATCGTCCCTGATTGTTTTGAAAGTTGAACTCTATTAGTAGCAGATAGTCTATCGGAATTTTGATGGTATTCAGAGCTACTTTCAACAAAGCAATAGGAAATGTGGACTAGGTCAAATTTGCGCCTGTATAGGGTCCGCACCGGAGGAGAGATATGTCACGATTGCTCACATCATAGCGGACTATAGTGAGGTTCAAAATTAATAAAGACTTGCTTTTTGTTGGTAACGTGATCCGGTTCTTGATTCAAAAAGACGTGGTTAGAAAACACATGTAATATAGGTTTGGACGTTTTATTTTCTTTTATTGGATAGGAAGGGATACGGGTTTTTGAGCATAGATATGGATAATCGCATTATTTTTTTGGGGGGCTCCCCCAGATCGGGTACAACTCTGGTACAGAATATGCTGGATTCCCATCCGGATATTTTAGGTGGGCCGGAATTTTTACATTTGCCTGATATTATTGCCCTAAGAAAAAAGTTATTGGACTCTGTGTCTCGCGGCTGGATAGATATTATATGTACTACAGAGCAGGTTGATAAGCAGATTTCTGCGTTCATTGACAATGTTCTTATTCCATTTGCCGATGCTCACGGAGCAAAATATGTGAGTGAAAAAACACCAGAGAACGTACTGGTGTTTTGTGAATTGATGGAATTGTATCCACAATCCAAATTTGTGCATGTAGTTAGAGACCCAAGAGCAATCATCGCTTCACTTCTGAAGGTTGGCAAAAAGGCCAGGGAGAGCAATCAGGTGCCAGCAGATCATGCAGCAAATGTGTTGTCAGCGATTAGGCATGTAAAACGTTCTTTTAGCGCGGGATTTGATGCCGTACACGCTCAGCCAGACCAGGTTTATACCCTCGTGTATGAGGAATTGGTTAAAGATCCCGCAGGAGAGATGGCTAAGCTTTGTGAATTTTTGGGAATAACCTGGAACGAAGAAATGCTTCGTCCCGGGGAGAAAAAACATTTGGGTGAAGCTGCAATCACCGTAAATTCTGGCCAGATCTGGTATGACCAAGCCACTTTTAATTCCAATCCCAACACGGACAGTTTGGAAAAATGGAAAACAGAGTTGTTGCCGTATCAAACATTAATGGTTAATCGGGCTTTTCAAAGCAATAAAGAGTTATGTAAATTGGGTTATGAGTTTTCGGAAGAACAGTTTGGCAATACTTCCAATTTTAGGGGGAATTTATCCGTAGCCTGGTATACGTTAAGTATCAAACTGGGGGGTAAGTTAAAGAGCTTGTTCCGCGTAATATTGTCATGACGAGCAGGGACATGGGTACGAGAAGGATACTTGTTATTTCTCCTGTGCCAACCCACCCACTAAATGCAGGAAACCGCGCACGCATAGTTGGGCTTATAGAAAGTCTAAAAGCGTTAGAGTTTTCCGTGTTTTTTTTGCATGTTCAGCAGGAGATTGGTAGCTCACCTGAGATGGAAAAGATATGGGGGAGAGATTTCAAGGCGATAGATTACCAACGAAGAGCGCCCACCTTTTACCGGCGTTGCAAAAAGAAAATGCAGCGCATATTTAACATGCCTTCAATGTTTTCTTACTCAATAGATGAGTGGTATGACAGCAGTATTGAAAAAAGAGTGCTTAGAATTGTCGACGAGTGCGAAATTGATACAGTCATTGTTGAATATGTATGGTATTCCAAAATTCTGGAAGTGCTGGATAAGCGGATTCTCAAAATCATTGATACCCATGATCAGTTTGCCAATAGACATTTGCATTACTTGGAGAAAGGGGAGAAGCCTCGTTGGTTTTCAACTACCCCGAAAGAAGAGGCTAAAGGTTTTAATAGGGCTGATGTAATTTTGGCTATACAAGACAGTGAGAAAGATAAATTTAAGAAACTTACGAAAGCCAAGGTGCTCACAGTTGGACATGTTGTGCCTATTACTAAATATCGAAAATATGAAGATACGAATGGGTATATATTATTTGTGGCTTCAGAGAATCAAATTAATTTA
>JAHRWB010000109.1 GCA_019090385.1 Pseudomonadales bacterium
GCTTAAGCCGCTTGTACTTTCCACACAGGCACTCGTAATCCTTTACCGGACCAAAGATTCTTGCGCAAAACAGCCCATCTCGCTCAGGCTTAAAGGTACGATAGTTGATTGTTTCCGGCTTTTTAACTTCACCAAACGACCAGGATCTAATTAGATCCGGAGATGCCAAGCCAATTCTCAGCGCATCAAACTCTTCTGTACCACTACCCTGGGACTTCAACAAATTAAGTAGATCTTTCAAGGTCTATCCTCCACTGTATCTGCATTGGAACGAATTACATTTTTCACTTCTTTATTCGAAAAATTCTTTATTCGCTTCATTCGGTTTCCAGCTCCATATCAATCCCCAACGAGCGCACTTCTTTAAGTAGCACGTTAAACGATTCTGGCATACCGGGATCCATTTCATAGTTTCCATCAACTATATTCTTATACATCTTAGTACGACCGCTGACATCGTCAGATTTGACGGTTAGCATTTCCTGAAGGGTAAATGCTGCGCCGTAGGCTTCCAACGCCCAAACCTCCATCTCACCAAACCGCTGACCGCCGAACTGGGCCTTACCACCCAAGGGCTGCTGAGTCACCAGGCTATAGGAACCGGTGGAACGTGCGTGCATTTTGTCATCAACCAAGTGGTTTAACTTGAGCATATACATATACCCAACCGTTACTGGCCGATCAAAGGTCTCACCAGTTCTACCATCAAAGAGTTGCGTCTGCCCGCTTGCAGGAAGTCCCGCTATATCATACATACGCTTGATGCCAGCTTCTGTCGCACCGTCAAAAACGGGCGTCGCCATAGGTACACCATCAATCAGATTTTTAGCCAAATCCATTATTTCTTCGTCGGAAAAGGAATCCAAATCTTCGACCCGGTCAGTGTCGTCATTATATATACGCGCCAGCAAAGCACGCATATCCATCACGCCACGCTGCTCTTCCAGCATTGCATTAATGGTGTCGCCGACACCTTTCGCCGCCCACCCAAGATGGGTCTCCAGCACCTGGCCAACATTCATACGAGAAGGCACGCCCAAAGGATTTAATACAATATCTACTGGATTGCCATGCTCATCAAAAGGCATGTCTTCAACGGGCATAATTACGGAAATAACACCTTTATTCCCATGCCGGCCTGCCATTTTATCGCCCGGCTGAATACGGCGCTTAATAGCCAGATAAACTTTAACAGTTTTAAGTACGCCTGGTGCAAGGTCATCACCGGTTTCCAGCTTCTGCCGCTTATCGGCATAAACCCCATCCAATTCCTCTCGCCGTTCGTTGAGTTGCAACTCTGCTTTTTCAAGCTGCGTATTCAACCGGTCCTCTGCCATGCGAATCTTGAACCAGTCGTCATTAACCAGAGACTCCAGGTAGGTCACCGTTATTTCATCACCTTTAGAAAGACCAGGCGCACTTGCTACGGCCTTGTTAACCAAGGCCGCTGCCAAACGCACAAACGTAGCGGTTTCAACAATCCGGTATTCATCATCAAGGTCTTTTCTAATCTGTGTCAGTTGCTGCCGCTCTATGTCCAGTGAGCGCTGGTCTTTTTCTACCCCATCCCGGGTAAATACCTGCACATCAATGATGGTGCCTTTAACACCAGTCGGCACTCGCAAGGATGTATCTTTAACATCCGAGGCTTTTTCACCAAAAATTGCCCGTAGCAATTTTTCCTCAGGGGTCAGTTGCGTTTCACCCTTCGGTGTCACCTTACCGACCAGAATATCACCCGCCTCGACTTCGGCCCCAATATAAACTACCCCGGACTCATCCAGTTTAGACAGCGCACCCTCACCCACATTCGGTATGTCGCAAGTGATTTCTTCGGACCCAAGCTTAGTATCCCGGCCAATACAGGTTAATTCCTGGATATGTATGCTGGTAAAGCGATCTTCTGTCACAACCCGTTCAGAGACAAGAATACTGTCTTCAAAGTTATAACCATTCCACGCCATAAAGGCGATTCTCATGTTCTGACCCAAAGCCAGCTCCCCCATATCAATGGAAGGACCGTCTGCCAGGATATCTCCTCGAGCAATCATGTCACCCTGCTTAACAAGCGGACGCTGATTAATACAGGTATTTTGATTCGAGCGCGTAAACTTGGTCAGGTTGTAAATATCTACCCCAGCCTCACCCGCTTCAGTTTCAGCATCTGACACCCGCACAACAATTCGGCCGGCATCTACACGGTCAATCTGGCCACCACGATCCGCGGTAACGCAAACCCCGGAGTCCCGAGCAACATGCCTTTCCATGCCAGTTCCCACCAGTGGCTTCTGAGCCCTGAGCACCGGTACCGCCTGGCGCTGCATATTGGAACCCATCAAGGCACGGTTTGCATCATCATGTTCAAGAAATGGAATGAGTGCTGCTGCAACGGAGACCACCTGTTTTGGCGATACATCCATATAATTCACTGACTCAGCGGCCGCCTTCTGGAATTCATTCAGGTGCCGAACATCAACCAACTCCTCAACAAATTTATTGTCGCGATCCAACTCACAACTTGCCTGGGCAATAACGTACTGCGCCTCATCAATAGCAGAAAGGTATTCAATTTCATCAGTCGCCTGGCCTTTAGATACCTTGCGATAAGGCGTCTCCAAAAACCCGTGATCATTGGTACGCGCGAACGCAGCCAAACTATTGATCAAGCCGATGTTAGGACCTTCAGGCGTCTCAATAGGACATACGCGGCCATAATGTGTGGGATGCACGTCCCGCACCTCAAAACCTGCGCGCTCCCGGGTAAGACCACCAGGACCCAGAGCTGAAACTCTGCGCTTATGCGTCACTTCAGAAAGCGGGTTGTTCTGGTCCATAAACTGAGATAACTGACTTGAACCAAAGAACTCCTTCACTGCGGCCGCAACAGGCTTGGCATTGATCATATCCTGGGGCATTAAGTTATCAGATTCTGCAAGACTCAAGCGCTCTTTTACTGCTCGCTCTACACGGATCAAACCAACACGAAACTGATTTTCAGCCAACTCACCAACGGAGCGAACACGACGATTGCCTAAATGATCAATATCATCAACCGCGCCCTTACCATTTCGAATTTGAATCAGCGCTCGCAACACTTCAACAATATCTTCATTACTCAGCGTGCCCACACCCTCACCATCAGGTATACCCAAGCGTCGATTAAACTTCATGCGGCCAACAGCTGAAAGGTCATACCTGTCAGAGGTAAAAAACATATTCTTAAACAGATTTTCTGCGGATTCCTTCGTTGGTGGTTCACCAGGCCGCATCATGCGATAAATTTCTACCAACGCTTCCATTCGGTTGCGGCTGGGGTCAACGCGGAGTGTGTCAGAAATAAAGGGACCACAATCCAAATCATTAGTATACAAAGTATCTAAAGATGATGCGCCGGCATCCACCAGCACTTCCAGTACTTCTTCATTAATTTCGGTATTACAAGGTACCAGGATCTCGCCTGTCTCTTCATCCAGAAAATCTTTTGCCGTCGTATGCCCCAACAAATACTCATGGGGGACATCCAGCTGACGCAAACCGGACTTTTCCAGTATCCGCACGTGTCTGGCTGTAATTCGCTTTCCAGCATCGACCAGCACCTTGCCTTCTTTATCGGTGATATCAAATGCAGACACTTCACCACGCAAGCGTTCAGGGATCAGATCAACGGATATACCCGTTTTCTTAATATGAAAAGTATTAGTTTCAAAGAATAGCTCCAGGATTTCTTCGGTGCTGTAGTCGAGCGCACGCAGCATGATAGTGGCCGGCAGCTTACGACGACGGTCTATACGAACAAAAACACAATCCTTGGGATCAAACTCAAAATCGAGCCACGAGCCACGGTAGGGAATTACCCGAGCCGAGTACAAGAGTTTACCTGAGGAATGGGTTTTACCTTTGTCATGATCGTAAAAAACACCCGGAGATCGATGCAGCTGAGACACCACTACGCGCTCAGTCCCATTAATGACAAATGTACCGTTATCCGTCATAAGGGGCATTTCACCCATGTAGACTTCTTGCTCTTTTACATCCTTAATCGACTTGTAATTGGACTCTTTGTCATAAATGATCAACCTGACACGCACCCTCAATGGTGCGGCGTAGGTGATGCCCCGGACAATACATTCCTTAACATCAAAAGCAGGTTTGCCCAACTTGTAGTCAACATACTCCAGCGCCGCACTCCCAGAATAGCTGATGATGGGAAATACTGATTTGAAGGCCGCCTGGAGACCAATATCCTTGCGAGTATCTAGGCCTGACTGCAAAAATCTGTTGTATGAATCCACCTGAATAGCAAGCAGGTAAGGCAATTCCATCACTTCAGGAAGTTTCCCGAAGTCCTTACGGATGCGCTTTTTCTCTGTGAAACTATAAGCCATTCGTATCTCCCAATTTATTTGCAGTAAATGTACCCAGCACAGAACGGCCGAATTCCATCACCTTACGGCAACAGTAATCAGCCTCTGCGACACTCCGGGTAAACCGAAGTGATGTTCCGCCCTGAAGGCAAGGTTCTTTTTACCAAACCCCGCCAAGGACAGGTTTCTACTACTTAAGCTCAACTGACGCGCCAGCTTCCTCAAGTTGCTTTTTAATGTCTTCTGCTTCGTCTTTGCCCGCACCTTCTTTAATCGGAGCAGGTGCACCATCAACCAGTGCTTTGGCTTCTTTAAGGCCAAGGGCTGTAATTGCGCGAACCGCTTTAATGACGTTGATTTTCTTTTCGCCAACTGAGGTCAAAATAACGTCGAACTCTGTTTGCTCCTCAGCCGCTCCACCCGCATCACCGCCGCCTGCAGGGGCCGCCGCTACGGCTGCTGCCGCAGTAACGCCAAACTTTTCTTCCATCGCTTCGATAAGCTCTACAACTTCCATTACGCTCATTTCTGCAATTGCATTTAATATA
>JAHRWB010000110.1 GCA_019090385.1 Pseudomonadales bacterium
CCTGGCTTTTTGATACCTGGCTTTTCGATTCCTGGATCTGCGAATCTAAGATACTTTCAATGACATTATTAAAATCGCTTTCGAGGCGCTCATTTGCCTCATCCCCAGGTATTACCTCTAAACTTTTTTTCAGCCTGTCCAGATCACTGGGAACGACTGGAGTCTCTTCAAGCTCTGGCTCCTCAGGAACCAAAACAGGCTCTGGTGTAATTTGTATAGAAATATCGTCCTGGTCATAATAAACATTGCCAAATTCCAGATTTAAAGCTTGCGCGTTGCGCGCGGCCACTCGCATTCTGTTTTTAAGATCAGCACCTATACTTTGAACAAAATGATCCGCATCCGATCTGTCAACCTGGCTTTGAGCTTGTGGACGAAACTCAGACTGCCCTTGATTTTCACCCCTTACACTATCTGTTTGGCTCCTTGTTGGGGAGCTACCAGAATCGATTTTTGAATGGTTTGTAGCTTGATTTGTGGAGGATGAATCTGGAGGTGTTTCGAGTTCATCCAGTAAATGGTCCAGCGCGCTATCATCCATTGCCTCACGCTTTACATCATTCTCTCCAATAACCAGACTATCAACAGCCAGAAACACACCTCGACAAACGCCACACCGAACCTTGCCATTAGCTAGTTCAAGCTGAGCATGTGTAACTCGAAACCGCGTTCTGCATTCCGGACAATCTGTAACCAGCGGTTCCAAACCAGGCTCAACCATCAGACTTTACCCCGGCTATACACGCCCAACCGTCCTCAAGCACCGCTGGGCCAAAACTAAAATCTGTGTAAGCCTGAATTATGCTCTCTATCTGGGTTTCCAGGATTCCCGAGAGTACCAGGCGACCACCCGATAATATCATTTGAGTAAGCCTGTCCGATAACTCAAGTAATGGGTTCATGAGTATATTCGCTATAACGACATCTACAGGGGGCAAACTTTGATCCAGTAATTGTTGTTGCACATTATCTACGGTAAGAACGACAATCTGATTTTCACTAACGCTATTTACTTGCGCATTGTTTGTCGTAGAAACCAGAGCCTGCTCATCATAATCAATTGCAAATACCTTTTCTGCACCGAGTAATATTGCTGCAATAGCCAAAATTCCTGAGCCACATCCATAATCTACCACGGTGGCACCATCGAGTTCTGCATTTGCCAACCAGCTTAAGCACATATGAGTGGTGGCATGACTACCGGTCCCAAAGGCAAGACCGGGGTCTAATCTGAGCACGGCGCCATTATAAGCCCTCTGCTCTGAATTGTTAGCCTGCCAATCTGTAGGCACAACCCACAATTTACCGGCAAAACGGTAAGAATTTACATGTAGGCGCCAGGTCTCTGACCAATCCTGAGCCTCCAAAAACTGAACATGTAAATCGAATTGACTGTCCAATTCACGAGAAAGAATTGCAGACAATTGCTCCAGGTCAGCATCCAGCGCGAACAAACCGCAAACCGAAACCCTGTCCCACAATGGGCTAGTTCCCGGCAGAGGCTCCAGCACCGGTGTATCTCCAGCATCTTCGCTGGAAACCGCCAAAGCACCCTGTTGAGCGAGTAGTTCCGAGCAATAATCTGCTTCCCGCCTGGGTAAAGTGAGGGTGATATTCAGCCAGGCCATATGCTGTTTACTCTATCGTGAATAAAGCCTGCTCTTCCTGAATAGGCATTCCGTCTTCCACAAGAACAGCTGTAACGCTGCCAGCCTGTTCTGCTTCAATTTGATTCATCATTTTCATACTTTCAATGATACAAAGTACATCGCCGACCTGCACCTGTTGACCCACTGATACAAAGGGCTGCTCACCCGGCGCGGGTGCACGATAAAAAGTTCCTGTAAGTGGCGCCTCAACGATGCACGCAGGATCTGTACCCGGCTGAATTGCCATTTGCTGAGAAACTGCTTGAGGGGCAACATTATCAGGCCCGGCAACCACGTGCTCTGGGCTGACCAAGGACGCACTGGCTACGGCACCCTGCGTTTTATCCTGGCGAACTATTCGCACTGACTCTTCACCCGATTTAACTTCAATTTCAACAACATCTGATTCTTCAACAAGCTCAATCAGTTTTTTAATTTTTCTCAAATCCATTATCTAACCCCAGTGACCAAGTATCTAAAGCGATTAATTCTCTGTAAGCCTATCAAGTGCAGCTTCAATAGCAAACTCGTATCCTAATGCACCCAGGCCAGTAATTACGCCAACAGCCAGGTCTGACAAATAGGATTTCTGGCGGAATTCTTCCCGGGCATATACATTTGAAAGGTGCACCTCAATAAAACTGATCTGCACACCCAGAAACGCATCCCTTAAAGCAATACTGGTGTGCGTATACGCCCCGGGATTGATAATAACAAAATCGATTTTCTCATCTTTGGCTTTATGTACCCGGTTGATGAGCTCATGCTCTGCATTGCTTTGAAAACAGGCAAGTGTATGGCCACCCTTCGTACACTTGGATTTCAGCCGTGCTTCTATGTCTGCGAGGGTGTCAGCACCATATATTTCCGGCTCACGTGTTCCCAGCAGATTCAGGTTTGGACCATTAATCAGTAAAAGTCTGGCCATTTATCACTCTCAATCAAGATACCGAAAATTTCCCGAAAAGCACAAAATAGCGGATATTAATGGTTATTTAGCCGCTTTTAGATACTTTTACGCACTTTATTCTTTTGCCACACTGGTCTATAACGACAGTATATGCATCAGATGATCCCCAAAAGCCTCTGCATGCATTTCTCCAGATACTCTAAGTTCGGTTAATTCTCGCGAACTCGCCGTATAAAAAATCATACTGGGCGGCCCCGGAAGATCATATTCCCTTAACAAGGCTTTATGTTCCTCATTGTATTCCGTCACATCCGCGCGAACCAGATGAAACTGCGCCAATAATCGACTAATTCGGGGTTCAGGGAACACATCCCTTTCCATGACTTTGCAGGAAATACACCAATCTGCGTAAAAATCTAAAAATACCGGTTTGTTCTCCACACTGGCATTGGCCAGCTCAGCCTGCAATTCAGACAAATTATTGATATCTATAAACTCCGGCAGTTCCTGTAAAGTTGTAGATTGCATACCAGCGCGCGCAGAGGAGAGCGGTTTAAAGGGATTATCAGCCCCGCTCGATGCACCAATTAGCAGGATTACCCCATAAATAAATAAAATGGCTCCACTGGCCTTCCATAATTGTCCCCAGCCTTTTCTAGGAGAGAAATCCAATGCGCCAAGGTAAACGCCAGAGCCAATGGCCAGCACTGCCCATAGCGCCATGGTCACGGTTCCTGGCAAAACACGCTCCAGTAACCAGACAGCAACCGCTAGCAACCCCACACCAAAAACTGCCTTAACACCATCCATCCAACCACCCGCGCGTGGCAACAAATGCCCTCCGCTGGAACCGATGACCAGCAGCGGTACGCCCATACCCAAACCCAGGGCCAGCAATACACCACCTCCCAACAGTGCATCTTCCGATTGGCTAATATATATCAAAGCACCCGCCAAGGGCGCTGATACGCAGGGCGATACCACCAAACTGGAAAGTGAACCCATGACAAATACGCTGGTATATTTACCTCCACTTCGGCCCTCATTGGCAGAGTGCAAACGATCCTGAATAGCCTGAGGCAGTTGCAATTCATAAAACCCAAACATCGAGAGAGATAAAATGAAAAATACCCCGGCAAAAAAGATCAGCAGGGGGGGAGATTGCAATGCTGCCTGGAGATTCATGCTGGCCCCAAAAAAGCCCATCAACACTCCGACCAAAGCATAGGTTAAAGCCATACCCAGCACATAGACCAAGGACAAGCCAAAGGCCCGGCTGCGAGCAATATCCTCGCCCTGCCCCACTATTATACTTGAGAGGATTGGAACCATTGGTAATACACAAGGCGTAAATGCCAAGCCAATGCCGGCAAGAAAGAACAGTAAAATCGATTTAAGGCGGCTGCCATCACTCAGCATGCTGGCCAGGCGGCGCTCTTCTGTTTGCACCAGCGGCATATCCGACAGTTCAGTTGCCGACTTAGTGCTGAGGTCTTCTTTATCGAGGTCCGCAGGCGTTACCGAATTGTCCTGCACAGCTTTATCCACCGCCGCACCAGGACTAAAAAGTGCAGGTGCCAGCCCGGTTGTGGATAAAGTGACCCATTTGGTTTCCGGCGGATAACAAAGCCCTGCATCTGCGCAGCCCTGATAAGAAATACCTACTTCCAGACTTTCAGGTAAATTCTGTGCTAATTGGGCATATTGCAGCGATGCCCACACTTCAGCACTGTGATAATGAACAACCACTGCACCAAAATACTCATCAACTTTGTGTTTTCCTTCAGAAATTTCAAGCTCACCAATTTGCCATAAGCTATTCTCTCGCAACTTGATGCCAAATCGGTGTTCATACAGATAATAACCATCCGGCATTTGCCAAAAAGCATGTAGCCGACCCTCAGCATCAATCTCAGCGTCCATCCGAAACGCTTGGTCAGCCTTTAAAAACTCGGGCCCTTGACTTAAAAACTGATTCAGATCGACATCTTGTGCCCGCGCGCTGAGTGTTAGGGTGGTTGACAGAAGCACTGCCAGGAGGGCAAGGCAAATAGCCCAAAAACTTGCATACTGCCCAAGTGCAACTCTCATGTCACCAGCAGCTCTAGCCAGCCCTACGGTAGTTCTTGTTGAAATATCCATTATCCCGAGTATTGTTCCTGTTATTATTCCTCGTATCATGTCCATATTGTAAACAGCATGCCGTTTTAGTTAATGAACATCGTCACTAAATATCGACACTGTCTGTCAATAATAGACATTATCTACTCTCAATAGACACCAGCTACTATGAAACGCTCCTTAGTTGTCATTTTATCACTGCTTTTAGCCTGCACGCCCATACCAAAAGTGGATATCACCGTTACTGACCCTGTTATAAAGCGGCCACTAAAAGGAAAAAGTACCGCAGTTGCCTACCTTGTTCTGCACAACAACTCTGCAACACCTAAAATACTGACTGGCGTACAATCCAGCATTGCAGGTGCAATCGAAATACATACCTATATTCAAACCAACGACAAATTCCTTATGCAGCACCTCGATGAACTTAAGGTTCCTGCCCATTCTGAGCTTATATTTAAACCCGCAGGCAACCATTTGATGCTTTTCCGCATCAATGGACTAGATACTGTGCCGGCAGTGCTGAATTTTCAGTTTTCAGATGGTTCTAACTACAGCGCGGAATTTTCAATAGAAGACTATTGATCCATCCCGGCTACCCGTATCATGGCCACTTATTACTGCTCGTGTAGACATCGGAGAAAAGCGCAATGAACTGGAATTTTTTGCAAGGGGAAGAACTTAGTCCAAAAGGTGGCCTCGTTGCCAAATTGGCTGGAGGAATCTTCGCTCTTTATCTTGCAATCAGTATGGCTTTGAGCTGGTGGTGGGATACTGAGCCACCCCTGTTTGACGTGCTGAATAACGCGACCAAAATAGCTACAAGAAACAATCAAAATATTGTCACCGGCTACACTACAGCAATAACACTGCATCAATTAGCCGATACACTGTTAAATAAAAGAGGCGGCTACCTCTCTAACGACGTTTTTCCACCAGGCGCCTGGCTGGATAATATCCCCAATTGGGAGTTCGGTGTGCTGGTACAAATCCGCGATATGGCCCGCGCCATGCGCGTGGATTTTTCCCGCTCACAAAGCCAATCCTCAGAAGATACCGATCTATCCGAAGCAGAGGGCAAGTTCTTTTTTGATAACGCCAGTTGGCTGCTTCCCCAATCTGAAGACGAGTATCACGACGGCCAAAAACATCTGGAAACGTATTTGGCGCGGCTTAGCGATCCAGACAATACCAATGCCCAGTTTTATGCACGCGCAGATAATTTACGTAATTGGCTTACCGGCGTAGAAACCCGCCTGGGCAGCCTGTCCCAAAGACTTAGTCAAAGCGTTGGGAAACGTCAACTCAATATTGACCTGATGGGTGATAGTGCTGCCACCCAAGCCACTTCCACCCCGCAAGAGGAGGAAATAAAAACATCCTGGACGCAACTCGATAACATATTCTATGAAGCCCGAGGCCAAACCTGGGCATTGATTCATCTGCTGAGTGCAATAGATCAGGATTTCGCAGACGTTCTGGATAAAAAGAATGCCCGCATTGGTCTACGACAAATTGTTAGAGAGCTGGAATCAACCCAGGATACAGTTTGGAGCCCGGTTATCCTTAACGGCAGCGGCATGGGCTTTGTTGCCAATCACTCGCTTGTAATGGCCTCGCATATTTCCCGTGCAAATGCTGCATTAAGCGACCTCCGGCAGCTACTCGAACAGGGTTAATCTAAAGCCCAGGTTTGATTCAACAAGAAAAAAGAGCGCATCATTTACCTATTATTTAACAAACCCTTCAATGTGTTGTGTCAATTTACAGACAAACAGGGGCGAAACACTCTGAAGGACTATATTAAAGAACCAGGGATATACCCCGCTGGCCGACTCGACTTCGATAGCGAAGGCCTGGTTATTCTTACCAACAATGGAAGATTGCAACACAAAATTGCCCACCCAGAAAACAAAATGAGCAAAACCTATTGGGTCCAGGTTGAGGGTCGACCCAGCGAAGCTGACTTAAAGCCGATAGCATCGGGAATATTGCTTAAAGATGGACTAACGCAGCCGGCAAAATGCAGGCTCATCACCCCACCTTATCTTTTAACACCGCGAGATCCACCCATACGCGTAAGAAAAAACATTCCAGACAGTTGGCTGGAACTTACACTTAGCGAAGGGCGCAATCGCCAGGTGCGGCGCATGTGTGCAGCGATTGGCTTTCCAGCATTACGACTAATTCGATATCGCATTGGTTCATGGACACTGGATGGCCTTGCACCTGGCACCTACCATATCTCCAGACATTAGGGGTTTTTCAGGCCCTGGTAACGCCGTAGGGAATCCAGCAGCTCCCGGCGTGCAACGCTGGCATCAGCCCAACCTCGCACTTTGACCCATTTGCCCGCTTCCAGATCTTTATAATGTTCAAAAAAATGCTGAATACTGGTCAGTAAATTAACCGGCAGCTCAGTAACGTCACAAATGTCTACGTATTGGGAGGATATTTTATCCACAGGCACGGCCAGCAACTTAGCATCATCTCCCGCTTCATCCTGCATTTCCAGCACACCTATTAGGCGGCAGGGGATAACCGTGCCACTGATGATTGGATGGGGGGTAACTACCAGTACATCAAGAGGATCATCATCCAGCGCCAGCGTTTCTGGCACGTACCCGTAGTTACAAGGATAAAACATAGCCGTAGCCAGAAAGCGATCAACAAAAATCGCGCCAGTTTCCTTATCCACTTCATATTTTACCGGGCCACTTTGGGCTGGAATCTCAATGACTACGTTGACTTCCTCGGGTAAATTTTTCCCCGCTCTAACATTACTTAATCCCAAGACTGTGCTCCCTACTGATATGGCTGTATTTCTGGTTAATTTTGTACATGTTCAACAATTCTCTTGTTACCAAATTGTATCTTGTACTCGCATTCACGCATTGCTCCGGTATTATACCCTTGGTTTTCTCGGGGAACGTGCGACTGTAGTCAGTCTGTTACCCGTGTAATAAAAATAATTACATAAGAAAACACCAAAAATTCGAAATATTAACGATTGGGTTGGGACCATAAATGAGCGACATGATAATTTTACCACCTATCTTTGGTCTGGTGGGGCTAGTAGCAGCATTCTTTATATATACCTTAGTAAAGAAATACCCCGACGGCGAAGATAAAATAAAAAAAATTGCTGACGATATACACGAAGGCGCCATGGTGTTTATGCGCCGTGAATACAGCATGCTGTCAATGTTTGCGGGCGTCTTATTGATTATATTATATATCTCTCTGGGCCAAGGCACCGCGATTGCATTTTTGGCAGGCGCCTTAAGTTCGGCCACAGCAGGCTGGATTGGTATGTACGCAGCCACTAAAGCTAACGTACGAACAACAACAGCAGCTCATACGGAAGGCGCTGCCGCTGCACTCTCCGTGGCATTCTTTGGCGGCTCTGTCATGGGGTTGGCAGTTGCCTCTTTAGGGCTTATTGGCCTCGGGGCGGTCTATTATTTATTTGGTGGTGACCCTGAATCCGCACATTCTATACATGGGTTCGGCATGGGAGCTTCCACTGTAGCGCTCTTTTCCCGAGTCGGTGGTGGCATATTTACCAAGAGTGCGGATATTGGTGCTGATCTGGTAGGTAAGCTGGAAGCCGGCATTCCAGAAGATGATCCGCGAAACCCAGGCGTTATCGCTGACAATGTGGGTGACAATGTGGGCGACGTTGCTGGTATGGGTTCAGATATTTTTGAATCCTACTGTGGCGCCATGATCGCCTCTATCGCCATGGCTGCAACGCTGAGCCTGGCCAGTCTCAATAACTTAATCCCCGGCACGCCTGCAGAAGAAGCACGCAGCGCATTGATGTTCTTGCCGCTGGCAATGGCATCAGTCGGACTGATTTGTTCCTTGATCGGTATCGCGATTGTACGCAGCCGTTCCTCTTCCAATCCAGCCGTAGCCCTGCGCATAGGCATGATGGTCACACCGACTATTTTTATCGCTGCCGCCTATTTTGTCATCACCGGCATGGGAATTTCTGCCAATGTCTGGGGTGCAATTTTATCCGGCGCAGTCGGCGGTGTAATCATCGGTCTGGTTACCGAATACTACACCTCTTCAACACCCGTAGTACGCATAGCAGAAGCCGGGAAAACCGGTCCCGCCACGGTTTTGATCACCGGCTTAGCGGTCGGTATGGAATCGGTAGCGGTACCCCTGTTATCAATATGCGGCATCATTTATGTGTCCACTGAACTCGCCGGTCTTTATGGCGTGGGTATCGCCGCTGTGGGTTTGCTGGCTACCGTTGGTATGACTATGGCCGTAGATGCCTATGGTCCTGTTGCTGACAATGCTGGTGGTATTGCAGAAATGGGTGGTCTGGGTCCAGAAACCCGCGCAATTACCGATTCTCTGGATGAGCTGGGTAATACTACCGCCGCCATGGGTAAAGGTTTTGCCATTGGTGCTGCTGCACTGGCAGCACTGGCAATTATAGCTGCCTATGTGGAAACCATTAACTTTGTTCGAGGCAGCGAGTTTATTCTGCATTTGGGCAGCCCTATGGTACTTATCGGATTGTTTTTAGGCGGCATTGTGCCCTTCCTTATTGCTGCGATTACCATGACCGCTGTCGGTGAAGCGGCAATGGACATGATTGAGGAAATTCGCCGTCAATTCCGCGAAATCCCTGGTCTTTTAGAAGGTAAAGCAGAACCAGACAATGCTAAATGCGTTGATATCGCCACCTCAGCCGCACTGAAGCGCATGATCGTCCCTGGCGTCATCGCTATCGCTTTTCCGCCCATAGTGGGTTTTGGGTTAGGTGCAGAAGCGCTTGGAGGCGCTTTAGGTGGTGCGCTGTTGGGTTGCGTATTAATGGCTTTGATGATGGCCAATGCTGGTGGTGCATGGGATAACGCCAAAAAACATGTTGAAAAGGGTAATCTGGGCGGGAAAGGCACTGAGGTACATTCTGCTACCGTTGTTGGTGATACTGTGGGTGACCCCTTCAAAGATACTTCCGGGCCATCTATGAACATACTAATAAACGTGATGGCTATTGTTAGTCTGGTTATTGCGCCGCTTATTGCCTAACCCGCACTGAGCAATCGGTACCACAAAAAACCCCGGCTTATTGCCGGGGTTTTTTATTTCCGTCTTACTTATAGTAACTATCGCCAGTTACGGGTTTAGTTACCGGGACTAATTATTCCCCATTAATACATGCGCTAGTCGCGCAGCGTAAAACGCTTGAGCTTCGGTTTAACCAAAACATTTTTTAGTCTTACGTAGCGCGGTAACCCGCCAACATAATCGGGATAATCTTCGCCTTTAATAAGCGGCTCCAAATACTTGCGCGCTTGATCAGTAATACCAAATCCATCTCGGGTAATGTAGGAGCGCGGCATGGCACGCTCAACATTTGCCACACCCGCCAGAGGCGTATCACCAATAGTCCAGCGATAAGGTTTGTCCGATTTGCGCACAATAATTGGCATGACCGAATTTTTACCGGCCAAGGCCATTTCAACAGCGGCTTTTCCTACCGCATAAGCCTGCTTTACATCCGTTGCTGAAGCTATATGCCTGGCCGAGCGCTGAAGATAATCCGCCACTGCCCAGTGATATTTATAACCCAGCTCTTGCTTGATCATATTTGCCAGCGCGGGTGCCACGCCGCCTAATTGGGTATGCCCAAAAGCATCCTTTGAACCGGCATCAGCGATAAACCGGCCATCCGCATAATGTGCCCCTTCGGATACAACGATGACGCAATAACCCACTTTTTTAACGGTACGTTTCACTTTGTTTAGAAAGCGTGTGGGATTAAAGCTCACCTCAGGAAACAATATCACATGGGGCGCTTCTTCAGTGGATGACCCCGCCAGACCGGCTGCCGCCGCTATCCAACCCGCATGTCGGCCCATTACTTCCAGAACAAAAACCTTGGTAGACGTCTCACACATGGATTCAACATCCAAAGCCGCTTCCCGAGTTGAGACCGCCACATACTTGGCCACTGAACCAAAGCCCGGACAGGTATCTGTATACGGCAGGTCATTGTCCACCGTTTTCGGAATACCTATGCAGGTAATTGGATACCCCATCTGTTCACTAAGCTGGGCGACTTTATGCGCGGTATCCTGGGAATCACCTCCCCCATTGTAAAAGAAATAACCAATATTGTGCGCCTCGAATACATCAATCAGACGTTGATACTCCAAGGCATTTTCCTGTAAAGACTTCAGCTTGTACCGGCAGGATCCAAAGGCCCCGCTCGGCGTGCTGCGCAAGCGTGCAATAGAACGCGCTGATTCTTTACTGGTATCAATCAGCTCCTCTTTTAATGCACCGATAATACCATTCCGACCTGCATACACTTTGCCTATCCGCTCAGGGTATTTTTTAGCTGTTTCCAACACCCCGCAGGCAGAGGCATTTATAACAGCAGTAACACCACCTGATTGTGCATAAAACGCATTTTTTATTTCCGGTTTCCGGGGCGCTGATTTCCGTGCAGAGCGTAGTTTTGATCCACTACGGGATTTTGCTCTGGTTCCTGCTTTTGACATAAACAATCAATCCTTTTATTGGTCTACCCGGTTTATTTATAAGGCGCATCTTCCAGACTACGCCCCATTGAAGAAAACGCACATAACTATGCCCAAACTCAAAAAACCAATCTGGTGCAAGACAATGTTATTAGTTATTTTCTTCAATGATGTTCACGACTTGATCAACTCTGCAATTAAACAACAAATAGCGCGTGGCAAATATCAGCAAAGCAATGTTTGTGCGATAATAATCGGCATGATACACGCAATTAAGCTATTTTCTTTTATCCTGAATCAAAACATCGCCTTTTTGCTAATTTCGGTTTCAAATACTCAATGACTGCCATTTTATCTATGTTCTGGAATATTTGCCGACTAAAACGTGGTCCGCAATACGTTCCTTCACAAGCACTCTTTTTAGTCGCTCTCATTATCGGCAGTTTGCTGGTGAGCACTTTTTTAAATCTGAAGTTAGTGGAGTCAGAGTCCTCACTGAAAGTATTTACCTTGATCGTTACGGATCTAGCGGTTACCAGCAGCCTGGTTTGGAGTGCCCTCTACTTTAAAAATGTCGGGAATCGATTCCCCCAAACCCTATCTGCCATGGTCGGTTGTGATTTACTTTTAACACTACTTGTCACCATACTTATATTATTGATCGGAAATACCAGCGACCCAAAGGATCCGTTGACCATAGGCATAGTGGTGTTGTACCAAATCTGGCTCATCAGCATCTGGGGCTTTATTCTGCACCATGCCCTGGGAATAACGGTTATGCAGGGAGTTTTTTTGGTAATAGCTATCGCATTTTTTAGCTTTATCTTCAGTGGTAGTCTGGCGACAGCTACGGCGTAATTTTTGGTCGTTTTCAGAAAATTTTACAGGGACATTAATGGCTAAACATGTTTACTTCCTAGGCATCGGAGGCACCCTGATGGGCAGCCTCGCGATACTCGCAAAACAGTTGGGGTATGAGGTCAGTGGATCAGACGGGCCAATCTATCCACCGATGAGTGACCAGCTTGAAGCAGCCGGAATATCAACCTACCAAGGCTTCGATGCTGCTCAGCTAAAACCTGCTCCAGACCTCATCGTGGTGGGCAATGCAGGACTGCCACGTGGTAACCCCGGAGTTGAATGTGTTTTGGAAAGCGGCATCCCCTATGTATCTGGCGCGGAATGGTTAGGTACCGATATCCTGCAAAACCGCTGGGTACTTGCAGTTTCGGGTACCCACGGAAAAACATCTACCAGCAGTATGCTAGCCTGGGTATTAGAGTGCGCAGGATTGCAGCCCGGATTTTTAATTGGTGGAGTACCCAACAATTTTGGTATTTCTGCTCGCCTGGGAGACACGCCTTTTTTTGTTGTCGAAGCAGATGAATACGATACCTCCTATTTTGATCGTCGCAGCAAATTTGTTCACTACCGTCCCCGCACCCTCATTATAAATAACCTGGAATATGACCACGCCGATATATTTCCAGATTTGAGCGCCATTCAAACGCAATTCCACCATTTAATACGCAGTATTCCGGGCACAGGATTAATCATTACGCCTGAAAACCAGGAGAGTGTTGAAACGGTGATTAAGCAGGGTTGCTGGACACCCGTTGCCCGTGTTCGGGATGCTAGCACCAATAAACATCGCGCTGTTGCCGCATCCCAATTGCCTGGCGACTTATGGTATGCGGATTTACAAACTGCCGATCATTCCAGCTTTGAAGTCTGTTTAAAGGATGCCAAAGACGAACATAACTTTGGCAAAGTAAAATGGGACAGTATCGGGGCACACAATGTAAGCAACGCACTCAATGTAATAGCCGCGGCTCGACACGCCGGTGTACCACCGGAGCAGTCCATCGAAGCCCTATCCAGCTTTAAAGGTGTAAAACGCAGGCTCGAAGTCATATACCAACACGCAAATCTCTATATTTATGATGATTTCGCACACCATCCCACGGCTATCCGCAGTACCCTGCAAGGGCTGCGAGCACGCTATGGATCGGACGAAATAATAGCCGTTGTTGAACCACGGACACACACGATGTCACTGGGTACACACAGAAATGACCTAATCACTTGCTGCGCCGCTGCCGATTCGGTCATTTGGTTTCGAGGTGAGAATATAAAATGGGATCTGCATGACGTCGCCAAAGACTGTGTAATACCTGCGAGCATTTTTGACAATACAGATGATCTGGTTAGTTCTTTGATATCCATGCCCGCCAGGGAAGATATTACCCAAAGCCCGCATTTGGCCAAAGGCCCAGCACGCCATATTGTGATTATGAGTAATGGCAGCTTTGGTGGCGTTCACAAAAAACTTGTGAACGCCTTCAAAGCCAACCAGACAATATAGTTGTAACCTTGTTTTAAAGGGAAAATATCACAGCTGATTTCATATCTAGTCCCAGCCCAATATTCTCCCGGTTTTAACGGGGTACCGACATTCCTGGCCCGGATTAAGCCCAACTTTTGGAAGGATTATTTGCTTTGAAACATCAAAAAAAAAATAGCGTCAATAAATTCTGGCTATGTTTTTTACTGCAAACCACTATGTTCAGCATCTATCTGACACCTCCACTCTATGCCGAACCCTCAGATAACTCCGAGCAGCTTTTTGCGAATATACCCGAAAATTGGAATTTAATGCACAACAATCAAAAAGCCAATATTCGCCTGGTCGAGTATGCTCCCCCGGATTCCAACGAAACAAACTGGACTGAAAAACTCACTTTGGAATCGTTTGCCCAACAACCCTTGCCCGACCCAATCCAATTGTTGGATAGCATGGCCGAGCAGCAGCTTGAAGCCTGTGACAACTTCGTCGGCCGAATTACTTTTTCAGGGTACGAAAATGGCTACCCAGCCTCGGTAAGATTGTTTAATTGCAAAAACGACAAGCTAACCCAAATGCAAAAGATCTCACTTGTAAAAGCCATTCAGGGAAACGAAAACTTTTACGTGATTTCTCATATCATGCGTCTTGGAGAACAGCAAATTGATATAAGCGAAGAACGTTTATCCGGGGTAATCGCTCGATGGTCGGCCCACCTGGGAGCTATCAGTGTGTGTGACACACAAACCACAGAGCACCCCTGTCCCTTACCCACTGTGCAAAAATAGAACATCCTGCAACTACCGCAGACGAACCTGCTCCATTCTAACCATTACCATGCGAACCAGGGCCACAAATAATCACGCATGAGCAAAACCGGCAGGGTCTATTTCCATTAATGAACCCGCTCCTGCACGCATGGCCTCAGCATGCATCAAACATCGTGGTAACAGTCGTTTAAAATAGAAATCTGCCGTGGCTAACTTGCCCTGGTAGAAGTCGTCGTCCTTACCATCGCTCAATTCTGTCTTGGCGCACAGTGCCATTCTGCCCCACATTATTGCCAGCACGGCGTAACCACTGTACATAAGGTAATCTACCGCAGCTGCACCCAATTCATTGGGGTCATTTTGTACGCGCTCGGCAATTTCCCCGGTCAACTCTCCCCATTCACTGGTTACCGTGCGAAGCTTATCTGCAAACCAAAAACCCTCTTGTTCCAATGCACCCGCCAACTCACGAGATTCACCGACGAGACTCATCATTGCTTTGCCCTGGGTATGCAGTGTCTTTCGGCCCATCAAATCCAGTGCCTGGATGCCATTTGTACCTTCATACAATGTGGTAATTCGCGCATCTCTTACATATTGTTCAATACCCGTTTCACGAATATAGCCATGCCCACCAAAAACCTGCAGAGCAAGACTGGTGCTTTCCTGGGCCACCTCAGTAACAAAACCTTTAACAATGGGTGTGTAGAAATCTACCATTAGCTCAGCGGTTTGACGTAGTTCGGCATCTGCACCATATTTAATGCAATCCTGATAACGACCGGTTTCATAAATCAGCGCACGACAGCCTTCTACCAATGCTTTCTGTGTAAGCAACATTTTGCGCACATCCGGATGAACGATGATAGGATCAGCCACTTGATCAGGGTTTTTAGGCCCATCTAAAGCGCGCATCTGCACCCGTTCCTGAGCGTATGACAAAGATTTTTGATAGGCCCCTTCCATTAAGCCAAGTCCCTGAATCCCCACATAGATACGTGCGGCATTCATCATGGTAAACATACAGCTCATGCCCTTATTTTCACTACCAAGCAGATACCCCTGAGCATTGTCAAAATTCATTACACAGGTTGAGCACCCATGCAGCCCCATTTTCTCCTCCAACGCACTACACTCAAGCGTATTTCTATCTAACAGCTCGCCTGTGTCTGACACCTTGTACTTTGGCACAAGGAAAAGAGAAATACCCTTGGTGCCACTGGGCGCATCCGGCAATCGAGCAAGCACGAGATGTACGATGTTTTCAGACATTTCATGCTCACCCCCGGAAATAAAAATCTTGGTGCCACTGATATCGTAGCTGCCATCGGCGCGCGGCTTAGCACGCGTGCTGAGGAGCCCTACATCAGATCCAGCATGGGATTCCGTCAGGCACATTGTGCCTGTCCACTCACCACTTATTAATTTAGTTAGATAAATTTGTTTTTGTTCTTCACTGCCGTGTGCAGATATCGCCAACACACTGCCATGTGAAAGTTCTGGGTATAACGTCCAGGCCATATTAGCTGTCGTCATCATTTCCAGCACGCTAACCCCAACAGACGTGGGTAAACCCTGTCCGCCAAAATTCGGATCCGCACTGATGCCAGACCAGCCCGCCTCTACATAGGCTTTATAGGACTCGCGAAAACCCTCCGGTGTAATGACTTTGCCATTTTTCAGACTACAGCCCTGCAAATCACCAGTGACATTCACCGGCGCCAACATATTTTCAGCAAACTTGGCTGCTTCTTCAAAAATAGCATCCAGCTCTTCTGCAGACACATCCTCACTACCACTTAACTTTATTCGATGTTCATCCAGGCCCAGCACCTGATGACAAAGAAAATGAATATCCTTTAGTGGAACCCTGTAACCAGACATGTTTGTTCTTCCTTCAATTTTTTAATGACTGACAATAGTATGTAGAAACACCTACAAAAAGACCTTACTTTGAGGGGGCAACACTGTCAAAAATGCTTTATTGAACTAGGCCCGTGCCAATAACGAGCCAAGCCCCTGCTGCGAATTATTTTCTACCTGTTGATATACTTTTTCCCTGGGAATTCTACCTTCAGGGGGGCCAGTATGAGGCTCAGAAGCAATGGAACCCGAAGTGTTTTCAGAGGTGTTTTTCGATGCTGATTCTATCTGTCCTGGCTGATGGGGTTGTTTTGCCTGACCGGAAGCGGAAGGATCAATACCTTCCATTCGCTCCTGCATCAGATCTACCCGAGCCTGGGCTGCCATCTGTGCAGCCTTGGCAGCGACTGCCCGGTCGGCGGAAGAAGGCTCTGCTGGTGCCATGGCCGCTCTTTGTACAACTTGCGCCTTTTGAAGAGTTGCCGCAGCATCTCCCGATACTTCAGATGCATCAATACTGACATGACCCGATGTCGCATAATTTACCCCGTCCGGACCACGCGTAAATTCAAATACAGGACTTCCGGCAAATTGCCCACCGGCAGCTGCATGAGCCAGTTCATGGCTGCGAACCTCTCGGTCACGCTTGGCTAAACCTGAGATAACAACACGCTCGCGCTCCATACGCTGAACTTCAGCACGACTACTGGCAGCATCGCTAGCTGCAGCTGCTTGCCCTTGTTCCTCCAGGGATTGCTCGACGCTATCACTTTCACCCGATGAAGACCCTGCAGAATTCCGCTGAAACCCGCTTAAAGGTGCAGAGCCCTCAGCGGTTCTTAATAAAGAGCCCTCAGCAGTTTTTAATAAAGAGCCCTCAGCGGTTCTTAATAAAGAGCCCTCAGCGGTCTTTAATAAAGAGCCCTCAGCGGTTCCTGGTAAAGAGCCCTCAGCGCTGGCCTTTGAAAACGGGAGATTACCGGGCACGGTTATCCCGGAACGAATAGGGTTATTATGCAATGTCAGACCAATCACATCCATGTACTGTCTAATTCCTGTTTAGTCCCGTGTCCTTGTTTTAGCCTGACTTTATACGACTATCAGGCAAAAGGAGAACCCAGAAAAAGCGTTTATTCTTCTTTACAAACACTTCCAAGCGTCATGGCGAATACCTACAAGTATTACGCTTTTACATCCAGCAAAAATCCGAGCAGCTGATCGGCCGTTTCTATAACTTTAGTCGATGCCTGGACCTGGCGCTTGTGTGATTGCAAATCAATAATTGCTTCGGTGGCGTCCGATACGTTTTTCGCGGAACTATCTGCCCCGCTGGATTGCCCATCCGGTGACATACTCTTTGCGTTACCATTGTTCAAACTAAGCTTGGCCACATCCTGTGCTGCTGTTCTCATTCCATTGAGGCCTCTTTGAACTCCGCTTATACCTATCTCCATAAGAGGGTTTACGGCCATTCTAACCTCACATTGACTGATCCGGTTTCATGCCCGCATTGGCGATAGACCAGTCGCCCCGAGCATATCCGATTGAGCGGCATACGAAAGCGCTTTAGAGCCACTTTGTGCGCCACATCTCACAAATAATGCATGCATAACTGCTGGTCGACAAAACCCGGACTTCGCAAACTAAACCACAGGCCGGAATTGCACATGCAAGGCCAGGCAAAAAATTTAGCAAAACCATGAAAATACAAGGTAAACACCATGCGAAAACTGCCTGACACCGGTTTTACACTAAAATCGTTGAGCTATAAACTATTTCCCGCCACCTGCCACCTTTGCATGATGAACAGCCAGCGATCATTCGACTTATGCGAATGCTGTGAAGCAGCGCTACCGCTTGTGGCTTTGAGCTGTATCCACTGCGCCCTGCCCTTACCCGAGGTACTACAGACCATACCCCAAATTGACATACAACCCATTTGCACAACATGCCTGCACGCACCACCATCCTTCAAACGCGCCATTGCCGGGTTTCTGTACGCATCCCACATAATAAATATGCTACATCGGATAAAATTCCAGCAGGGAACATTGGACAGTTATTTATTGAGCCATTTATTCGTGCGCCAGCTTGAGCTAGCTTATACCAAACAGCGTTTACCTGAGATCATACTACCGGTACCCCTTGCACCGGCCAGGCTTTTTCGCAGGGGTTACAATCAATCCGCTGGAATCGCCAGGCAGCTGGGCCAAGAGTTGAATATCCCGGTTAATTACCACCTGTTAAGTCGCAAGTTAAATACTCGGCCACAAACCGGATTAAACCGCACCGCGCGAGCGAAAAACCTGCACAACGCCTTCCAGGTAGACAAGCCTATAAAATATACTTGCGTTGCGCTGGTAGATGACGTGATGACCACCGGTGCCACATTGCAGTCTTTGGCGCAGTGTTTGCTGTCTGCCGGCGTGGAAGAAGTCCACGTCTGGGTGCTGGCAAGAACACCACAATAATAAAACCCAAAATGCCCAAAGCTGCTAAACTGCCTCCTTCCAGCAGCCTCTTAACTCGGCCAATATATGATGCATCGATCCGCATCCCCCAAGCAAATAATGCATGCCACAAAACACCGCTATAGCCTTGCTTTAATGCGCAGCTTGGGAACAGTCATGGCCAGTGTGATATTAGCTGGCACGGCAATTTTTGGATGCTCTCCAAACACCGCTCTTCCCGATGATCACGCTCCGCTGCGGATTGCTGTCGCCACTAATTTTCAGTCCACCTTTGAAAACTTATCCACTCTTTTTGAACAACAATCAAAATCCATCACTCTATCTCCAAGCTATGGCTCTTCCGGACTGCTGTATACACAAATTATCAATGGTGCGCCCTTTGATGTATTTTTATCTGCTGACGCTCAGCGAGCTCAAAATCTGCATCTCTGGCAACAACAAAAACAGGTGGGGCATTCGCGGATATATACCTATGCTTACGGGCAATTGGTACTATGGGCGCCAAATGAAGTCCACCCGGATCTCGCATGGCTCAGTCAATACAAAGGCAATATAGCAATGGCAAACCCTGCCCTGGCACCCTATGGCCAAGCAGCCAAAGCCTGCATGGAAAAAATGCAAGTTATCAGTGAACAGCACCAATTGATTATGGGCTCGAGTGTCGCCCAGGCCTTCCATTTTATTGCCAGTGGTGCTGCCAGTGTCGGTATCATTGCAAAATCCCAGGTACTGGACTTCGCCGTTGACCCTGAGCATTACTGGCATCTACCTCAGGATTGCTATCCACCTATTAAACAACAGCTTGTTGCACTGGTCTCTACTGACGATGAACGAAATGCTCAAATTGACATTTTCCTGACGTTTCTAAGCAGCCAACAAGCCCAGCAGCTCATCGAAAAAGCGGGATATCTGCCTGGACATACTGGTGCATAGCGAAAACTATTGGACAGAACTTTTTGCAGCAACCCAGGTGACTCTCAGCCTGGCAGCGGTAACAACTGCCGTACTACTGTTGCTATGCCCAGCGATAGCCTGGTGGTTTACTCGCACCCAAAACAAAGCCCGACCCGTACTGGAAGCACTTACTTCACTGCCGCTGATTTTACCCCCCACCGTCATCGGGTTTTATCTATTGATCAGTATCAGCCCCAACGGTTTTATAGGGCTCCCCTGGATCAAGCTAACAGGGGAGAGCCTGGCTTTCTCGTTCACCGGTCTGGTAATCGGTTCACTCATCTATTCGCTTCCATTCGTTCTGCAACCCCTGGTTACCAGCTTCCGTAATACCGATGAACGTCTTCTTGAAGCAGCGGCGTCTCTGGGCGCCTCTCCTGTTACCCGCTTTCTATTCCTGGTATTGCCTATGCACAAGCGCGCGCTGATTTCAGTTGCTACCCTGGGTTTTGCGCACACATTGGGTGAATTTGGCATCGTCCTGATGATTGGCGGCAACCTGGAAGGAAAAACTCGCGTACTCTCCATCGTATTATTTGATCAAGTAGAATCGCTGCGTTATCAGGATGCACACTCCACTGCTTTATTTATGCTTGCGATGGCATTAATTACAATGACGCTGGTATACAGATTCCAGTCACCAAAAACCCATGACTGATTACTCTGGGACAACAAGCGAGAGTGGCATAGATTTACATCTTTCAGGCAGGGTTACTCGATCATCCGGCTTTAAACTTTCACTGGATATCAAAGAAAAAATCCAGGGGGTCACAGCAGTTATAGGGCATTCTGGTTCTGGCAAAAGCAGTTTAATGCGCTGCATATCAGGCTTTGAGCCCCATGCCTCTATTAATCTCCAGGTAAACGGTGAACCATGGCAAGATCATAATGTCTGTCTTCCCCCGCAACAACGTCCGGTAAGTACTGTTTTCCAGGAAGCTCGACTTTTTCCGCATTTGTCGGTACTGGATAACCTTAAATTTGTAATCCGACGATTTCCCAATGCGCATAAAATAGATGCATTGAATCACTCCCATCAGGATTTTTGCCTGCCTCTGGATGAAGTGATTCAGGCACTCTCTCTCGAGGCCTTACTAGCCCAGCCAGCCCGCAATTTATCGGGAGGAGAAGCCCAACGCGTAGCACTGGCGCGAGCACTACTGCGACCTGCAAAGCTATGGATACTCGATGAGCCACTGGCTAATCTTGATATGCAAGCCAGACTAGAAATAGCACCCTATATCCAAATGTTATGCAGACGGCATGCCATACCTGTTTTGTACGTCACACACAATCTGCAGGAAGTTTTGCAAATTGCAGATCAAGCCTGGCTAGTCGATCAGGGGCAAGTCCAGATAATAGAACGTGTCGGAGAACTGACCCAACGTTTCCCCTCTATCTTATCCACCGACGAGGACCTCGGCGGTGTATTGGAATGCGATTGGGTAAGCTATCACCAACGATATGGACTCACCGAATTAAGACTATCCAAATCGAGTCTCTTCCTGGGCGGCAAAATACCCGCACATACAACACAAGATAGTTTTCCCACGCAGACAAAACTAAAAGTTTTTGTTCCGGCCCGGGACGTCAGCATAGCCAAAACCCCTGTTGAAGGGGTCAGCCTCATGAACCAGTTACCTGTTACAATCGTATCCATAGACCAGGATACACCGCAAACACAACTAATCACTCTAGACTGTGAAGGCCAAAAGCTTCTTGCCCGTATTACCCGCTACTCTACCGAACAGCTGGGACTTAATACAGGACAGGCAGTATTTGCACTGATAAAAACCGTTTCACTTGCCCTACCAGAGCGAGAATATCAATATGAGTAGTACCAGGACAGAGCAGGATTTACCCTTCAGCAACCTTACTCCGGACACCTTACTGGATGCAGTAGAGCAAAGTGGTTGGATTCCAGACGGTACACTCGTCGCGCTCAACAGTTACGAAAACAGAGTGTACCAGGTGGGTATCCAAGAAGAAGAACCCGTCATTGTTAAATTTTATCGTCCCGGTCGGTGGAGTGATGAACAAATTCAGGAAGAACATAATTTTCTGGCGGAGCTCTCAGACCTTGAACTTCCCTGTGTAGCACCTCTGCAATCTGCCACGGGAGAGACCCTCTTTCATGAGAACAATTTTCGGCTGACATTGTTTCCCCGTCAGGGCGGATACCCGCCGGATATCGAGAACCCGGATAATTTACAAATTTTGGCTCGCTGTATTGCCCGCATTCACGCGGTCGGCGCTACCCAGGCATTTAAGCACCGCAAGCATTTAACGGTTACCGGTATGGGCAATGAAAGTAGCGGGTTTTTACTGGAACACGACTTTATCCCCCAGGAGCTAATTCCCGCCTATGAGACCACCAGCAAGGATCTGCTGGATCGTTTGGCTGACCTGAGCATACCCACAAACACCCGTATTCACGGAGACTGCCATCTGGGCAATATTTTATGGCGTAATGACGCTCCACACTTTGTAGATTTTGACGATGCACTAATGGGACCGGCTATCCAGGATCTTTGGTTATTGCTATCCGGCAACCGCTCAGAGCGCACCGGGCAATTGAGTGAATTACTGGAAGCCTACAGCGAGTTCCATGATTTTGACCTGAAACAACTCAATCTGATTGAACCCCTGCGTACTTTAAGAATTATTCACCACGCTGCGTGGCTAGCAAGACGCTGGCATGATCCAGCATTTCCAATGGCTTTTCCATGGTTCAACACCACGCGATTCTGGTCTGATCATATCCTGGAATTACGTGAGCAAATGGCGGCCCTGGATGAAGAACCCCTCAGAGTCTACTAGCAGGAAATGATGAATACCCCCCCCTCGCGTAGGTTCTAGGGTAAGGCTATTGATGCATACTCCCGCTTGTTGCGCACTACATTGGCATACTGCGCCAATAAAAATGGCTTCTCCTGCTCAGGGCAAGCGGCCAAATGTTTGGTAAACTCTGCGGGAACAGTTGTTGCCTCAGATTCGGATAATAAGCCCCGAGTACCATCACCATCCAAATATCTGGCAGAGTAATGATGCGTCGAAAAAGCCTTTAACCCCTCCACAATAGATTCATCTAATACCTGTGCAGTGTTTTCCGCAGTCCCACAACCATCCACCAGTACTTGACCTACCTCCAGATGTACCTGCCCCTTCAGTCCGGTAATACTGGCGACAATACTATCCAGGTCAGCACCTTGTGGTTTGGTATATTGATTTTGACTGGCTGCCATATACAGTTCGTGGGCTTTAATCAAATCGCAAGGATCCAGCTCATAAGAGATTGAAACCGGTACCATATTCAGTTGCGCAACCACCTCAGAAAACTCACTGGTATCTTTACGAAATGCCAGCCCCAACATTTTTATCAAGGCCACATCTGTTCGATCAAGACCATCTTTCGAACGCCCTTCTCTTTGCGCTATCCAGATTGACTGCCCCTGCTCAATAGAATGTCGGATATACCGAGAAGTTTTTAACATGCTGGCGTAAATATTTTTAGTGCCTTTTACACTGCGAGGAATGATGAAACTCTTATTCAGACGCATCAGATCTGACATAAATTCTGTAGTTAATAAATTATCGCCAATGGCAATACGGGACGAATTGAGTCCTGCCTGCAACAGAGAATAATTTAGAAAAGCAGAATCCAGTGTGATATCTCGATGATTGGATATGAATAAATAACCTTTATTGGGGTCCAGCTCTGCCAAGCCAGCAGCTGAATAGCGGCTGACAGAGGCTTTAATCATCTGTTCAAAATAGACAGACATCATATTCTGAAAGCCTTCAATACTTTGTATTTTTCTAAAGCCATCGCCCATGCTACGGGCAATTATGCGATGCGATAACCCGGGCATCCACTGGGCTAAACGTGGGTACGCATACTTGGCAAGGGCTAGAATTAGCGCCGGGTTTTGAGCTAAACCCGTCAACACATCCTCCACCTCACCATCCACATACGGTCGAATGTCATCAAACTCAGTCATATATGGCAGTATTACCCAGGACTTTTGTAGAAAACAACGGTTAATTCAAGCTAGCGTGTATATTACACTGAGCCCGTGTAATGCGCGCAGAGACCTTAATATGTATTCTAAACTTGGTACCAAACCCTATACCAAAGGCCTACACAGTTTAGGCAATAACGCTTATGCCTGGCTACAACCCGATGGTGGATGGGGGTGGAGCAATGCCGGTCTTGTAGTTGATGGGGATAAAAGCCTGTTAATCGATACGCTGTATGACCTGTCACTCACCAACACCATGCTGAACGCCATGCGTGATGCAAAAGCCGGTATTAACTTTGAAACACTGGTCAATACTCATTCCAATGGTGATCACTGCAATGGAAATATGCTTTTAGACGATGCAGAAATCATTGCTTCCAAAGCCACCGCAGAAGAAATGGCCCGGGAAAACCCGGCTATGATGCGCACCCTACTTGAGAATGCACACAATACGGGGGAAGTCGGCGCATTTTTTCTGCACTGTTTTGGGAACTTCAATTTTAACGATATTGAACCGACCCAGCCCACGCGCACCTATGAAGATAAGCTACATCTCAAAGTTGGTGATAAATCCGTTTTACTGAAACAAGTGGGACCGGCCCATACTCTGGGCGATACGCTGGTTTATGTACCCTCAGACAAGCTGATCTTTACTGGTGACATTCTTTTTATTGAAGGCCACCCCATACTCTGGGAAGGGCCGGTAAAAAACTGGATCGACGCCTGCGACTATATGCTGGATCTGGAACTGGAAACCGTTGTCCCCGGGCATGGTCCCATCACTGATAAAAAAGGTATTGAGGCCGTCAGATCCTATCTGGTTTATATTCGAAATGAAGCACGCAAGCGTTTCGACACTGGTATGTCCGCTTATGAGGCCGCCATGGACATCTCTCTAAGCGACTACGACTCTTGGGGAGACGCAGAACGAATCGTAGTTAACACCTCGGTCCTCTATAAAGAATTTTCCAATTCTTCAGAACCCAATAACATTGGAGAACTATTTGCACTTATGGCTAAAATTCACAAAGCTCGCCGTTAAGCTTTATTTAAATGACGGACAAACTCTCGATATTTCAACGTGCAGCTGGCCTGATAATATTGTGCACAGTATTTCTGTTCCTGGATCCATTACAGAGCAACCTGTTACATCGCCTGATCCTGCCACTCACCGCTATGCTCGGCACGATACTTATATTGCGTAGCATCGTGGCCATTGCGCTATCGACGCTATTGCTGACCTTTTTAGCCAGTAATATTTCCGGGGATATTTATCAGGCTTGGGTATACCCATCATCTGCATTTTTCTCTATGCTGATTCTGGCAGTTGTCTACATTAGGCGATTCCAGACAAACATTCGTGCTACTCACGAAAAACGCTGGGAATCTCGCCGGGGCACTCAGCGCAGCAGCAATGATTAACAACGCTATTATGGAAAATTAAAACTATTAATTAATACTAAAAAATACATCAAGCAATCGATCTGAAATAACGGGATATTGTAAATATGAATTTCGAATTCTCTGACGATCAAAACCTGCTAAGAGACCAGGCCCAGGGATTTTTACAGCGCAATTGCCCAATAGAAGCTGTTAGGGCGGTCCTGGAAGGCGACCAGGCTCACGATACCAAGCTGTGGAAAGGCATTGTAGAAATGGGTTGGACCGCCACAACCATACCAGAAAACTACGGCGGCATAGGCCTTGGCCACCTGGAACTTTGCGTACTCGCCGAAGAACTCGGGCGCTGCCTGGCCCCCACACCTTTTTCTTCTTCGCTGTACCTTGCCACAGAAGTACTACTGATGTGTGCTGACGATAGGCAAAAACAGCATTGGCTGCCAAAATTGGCCGAAGGCGTAGCTATTGGTACTTTCGCCCTGGCCGAAGGCGCCAAACCCCCATCAAAAAACAACATTGAAACACGCGTGCAGAATGGAAAAATCAGCGGATGCAAAATCCCTGTTCCAGATGGGGAGGTGGCAGATTTCGCCGTTGTACTGGCTAAGGATGAGGCAGGACATTCACTGTACCTGGTAGAACTCAAGGACCAGGGTGTTACGCGCCGAACGGTAAAAAGTGTTGATCCCAGCCGTTCATACGCAGAGCTTAGCTTTGCTTCAAGCCCGGCAGAACCCCTGGGTAAACTCGGTGATGGTTTTTCTATTACTGACCAACTGTTAAACCGAGCAGCAATTTTATTCGCCTTTGAACAAGTCGGGGGTGCCCAGGCCAGTCTGGAAATGGCCAGGCAATATACCCTGGAAAGATATGCCTTTGGCCGACCCATTGCTTCTTTCCAAGCCATTAAACATAAACTCGCAGATATGTATATTGCCCTCACGTTGGCACATTCAAATTGCTATTATGGTGCCTGGGCACTTTCCAACAATGCGGCAGAGCTGCCTCTGGCAGCAGCCACAGCCAGAGTAAGTGCAACAGAAGCATTTCAATTGTGCGCCAAGGAAAATATTCAAAGCCACGGCGGCATGGGCTTCACCTGGGAATTTAATTGCCACCTTTATTATCGCCGGGCCAAAGCAACTTCTCTTAATCTTGGTAGCCTCAACCGCTGGAAAGAACTGTTGGTAAGTCACCTGCTAGATTCAAATAACGTTTCCAAAACACTCTAGAGACCACACACTATGGACTTTAATGACACTCCACAAGAAGCCGCTTTTCGAGCCCAGGCCCGCGCTTTTCTTGACGCAAATGCCTCACTAAAAACCGAAACTATGGCTGTGCAGGAAACCGAGGCTGAGCTGCTGGTCCGGGCAAAAGCCTGGCAAAAACTCAAAGCTGAAAATAACTGGGCCTGCCTGAACTGGCCGAAAGAATATGGTGGCCGTGCCTCAACCCCCATGGAACGAATTATTTGGGATCAGGAAGAAGGTTTGTTCGACGTGCCCACTGGCCCTTTTGCCATCGGCCTGGGTATGTGTGGACCCACCATGATTGCTTATGCCAGCGAAGAACAAAAACGTGAGCACTTACCCCTAATGGCTTCAGGCGAGCATATCTGGTGCCAGTTATTCAGCGAACCGTCAGCAGGTTCAGACCTGGCTAACCTTAGAACACGGGCAGAGCCGGACGGCGATGAATGGATCATCAATGGCCAGAAAATCTGGACATCCGGCGGACACTACGCCGACTGGGGTATTCTGGTTACCCGCAGTGATCCGGATGTACCAAAACACAAAGGCCTGACTTTTTTCTTCGTCAATATGCATACACCTGGGATCGAGATCAAGCCGATAAAACAGATCAATGGTGCGGCCAATTTTAACGAAATCTACTTTACCGATGCCCGCATTCCGGATAGCCAGCGGCTGGGCGAGGTGGGCGAAGGCTGGGCAGTATCAATTACCACACTAATGAACGAGAGGCTGGCGGTAGGCAACATCATGCGCGGCCCTGATATTCCCGAGCTCATAAAACTTGCAGAAAACACTGAAATCGATGGTAAACCAGCTATCGCGAACGCGGCTGTGCGTGAAAAAATTGCCGACTGGTATTGTCAGAGCAGCGGCCTGAACTTCACCAACTACCGCACCCTGAGTGCCTTGTCCCGTGGTGGCGTACCGGGACCAGAAAACTCAATTACCAAAGTCGTACGCGCTTCGAAACAGCAAGACCTCGCATCTTTTGGTCTGGATCTTATGGATATGGGCGGCATCCTCAATGAAAATATGGATGACGAATTTCTGCACACTTATTTAAGCTCTCCTGGCTCAAGAATTGCCGGTGGTACGGACGAGATACTTCGCAATATCATTGCTGAACGCGTACTTGGGCTTCCACAGGATATTCGAATCGATAAAACAGTAGCCTTCAATGAAGTGCCAAATAGCTCCTAAGCCAGCAACTTCCTATTTATCAGGGCAGCCTTTTTATACGTAATTTTAATAGGCTACAGTTTAATGCAACCGGGTTAGCTATTGGCTTTACTAAATAGACACTACACTACTCATACACTGGGCAAAATGAGAACGGTTATACCGCATCTTTTGCCAGCCTACTCAATAATGGAATGTTGTAATGACCGACCAGGAAAAACTGTACGAAGCGCTGATTGGTTATAAAAATACAAACTTCTATATGGCCTATTTTATCCGCGCAGACGAACGAGGTTACGCGCCTATTTCCTGGAATTGGCCGGGGTTATTTCTCGGAATGATCTGGCTACTGTACCGGCGAAACTATCGCTGGGGCCTCATATACTTCGCCATTATTCCTGTAATCAGTATTATAGTTGATCTAGTGCTGCCACTCGGTAAAGAAGCTACAAGCCTTTTTCAACTCTTCTGTCTTATCCTGTTTCAAGCAGTTTACTTTCCACTGCATGCGAATGGCATCTACTACAAATGGGCTCAACAGGAGCTTAAAAAAGCCAGGCAACTCTATCCCGCACAATTGGAGAAACAAATTGAATACCTGGGTGTCAATGGCGGTACAAACTCACAAAATATTTTCCTCATCGTCAGCATTTTGCTGATGCTTTTGAGCTTTATAAGCAATGTGCCCACCCCCCAAGTCTAAAATATTGGAAAAGGAAGTTTCTGTGCCTGAATCTGGCTTCACCCATCGTACTAACTCCGAAATAGCATCCCTGATTTACAATGGTTTCAAAATTTATCATACGCGTTTTCAGGAAGTCACGGTGGGAGCAAAAAAACGCTTTGAGCGAAGCGCCTGGCTTGATGAACGAGAAGCAGGACAATATCGTCTGCTGCTTTACAAAGAGCATCTGAATTCTGTGGTGTTACATATCACGCATCCCGACAGTCACATAGATGGTGAACCTGACACTATAGCAAGTTCTGAGCAATCTTATGATTGGCCACATATTAAAGCCAGTTATGTAAAGTTGATCTGTTCGGATACCGAGCGGGAACTATACGAAACTTTTTTTAATTCCGTACATCGGAAGATAGCCCAGGATACCTATGTAAATAATGCGCACATGTTTGTGCAAAGCACCTTTGGTGAGACACCCTTCAAGGCCACGCACAATATCTATAATACCTACCACTCCACGGGTGACGTGGTTGAAATGATTGAAAGGCTATTAAATTCCTATAATTTCTTCCTTGATTGGCAGGACATGTTTCGCGATGCAGGAAATATATTGCGCTCATTGGCCGAAGAGCGACCAGAAATTGAGATGTCAGATGACCTTGAAGTTCAAATGCTCAAAGCTGTTTTTTATAGAAACAAAGCCGCTTATCTGATCGGAAGAATAATCACACCCAAAGGTGTATGGCCGGTAGCTTTACCCATTCTGATAAATAAAAACGGAAAACTGTTTGTCGACACCATCATCTGCGATGCAGATGAACTATCAGTGGTGTTCAGCTTTTCCAGATCCTACTTTATGGTGAATACTCACTCACCCCGCCTGCTGGTAACCTATCTGGAAAGCTTGCTGCCTAATAAAATGCGATCAGAATTATACTCTGCACTGGGCTTGCAAAAACACGGAAAAACCGAATTTTATAGAGGCTTCCTTGAGCACCTGGATATTTCAGATGACAAATTTATTATCGCACCCGGCATAAAAGGCATGGTAATGAGTGTTTTCATACTGCCTTCCTATGAAACCGTGTTCAAAGTGATCAAGGACAAATTTACCCCGCCAAAAAAGTCCACTACCGAGCAAGTTAAAGAAAGTTACACCCTGGTAAAGCGGCATGACAGAGTAGGCCGCATGGCTGATACTCAGGAATTCACCAACTTGATTTTGCCTCGGGCAAGATTTTCTGCAGAACTCCTGGAGGAACTACACAATGTTGCTGAATCCTCCATTACCGTGATGGAGGATCACGTCATCATTAAACATGTTTACACCGAGCGTTTAATGACGCCTCTGAATATCTACATAGAAAGGGAAATAGACAATCCTGATGGGCTCAAAAATGCCCTGGACGAGTATGGCAATGCCATTAAAGAATTGGCAGCTGCCAATATTTTTCCTGGAGATCTGCTGTTAAAAAATTTCGGCATCACTCGACATGGCCGCGTTGTTTTCTATGACTATGATGAAATTTGCTACTTAACCGAAGTTAACTTTAGAGATATTCCCGAGCCACAAACCCCCGAACAGGAAATGTCAGCTGAACCCTGGTACACGGTCAACCCGCGTGATGTTTTCCCTGAGGAATTCGCCACTTTTTTGTTTGCACGCCCCAAAATAAAACAACTATTCACAAAAATGCACGGCGATTTATTCGAAGCCTCCTACTGGAGACATTTGCAGAAACAAGTTCAGGATGGTGTCGTCAGCGATATTTTTCCCTATCGCCGGAAAAAGAGGTTTACTCGACAACTACTACAATCGAACTAGGCATTTTGTGTTAAGGCCTTCAAAATATCTCTACGGCTGATTAATCCAACCAGGCGATCATGTTCAACCACAGGACATCGTCGCAACCTGGAATTGGCAAACAATTCGCCCACGTATATCAGGCTGTCCTCAGGGTTCACCGTGTGCAAATCAGTACTCATATAATTTCGTACCGGCCCGCCCACTTCATCAAAATACCCCACCTGTAAAGCAACCTGAATACAATCGCGTTCTGTAACAAACCCCAGAACTCTATCATCTCCATCTACCACTGGCACACCCGTCACATTGTTATCTACCAGTATGCTAATCACATGCATCACTTCCATATCCGGGGCTACAGTTAGCGGCGCTTGCTGCATATAGTCTCTCACACGCTGGGGCTCAACGGTCATAATGGCTTGCCACTCCCAAAATCATCCAGAAAGATATTGCGACGCTCTACACCAAGGTCCTCCAGCATAGTCAAAACAGCTCCACTCATGAGCGGAGGGCCACATAAATAGTAATCTGCATTTTCCGGACCGGCATGACGCTTTAGATACTGCTCAAATACCACATTGTGAATGAGTCCAACGTAACCATCCCAGTTGTCACTCTGATTCGGCTCCGACAAAGCCGCATGATAGGAAAAATTCTCATATTCTTGAGCCAAAATGTTAAAGTCGTCGAAATATACCAATTCCTGCAAGTTTCGACATCCATACCAAAAACTGATTTTGCACTGGCTGCCCTGGTTGCGTAACTGGTCTACTATGATTGAATGCAGGGGTGCGATACCCGCCCCACCTCCAATTAAAATCTTTTCCCGAGCGTTATCCTGAGCATGGAAATTACCAAATGGACCCGACACTCTAACACTATCACCCGGCACCAAATTAAATATATAAGAGGAAACCATGCCTGGCGGCGTATCTGAAGAAACGTTTGGCGGCGGCAAGGCTATACGAACAACTAATACCAAAGTATGGCCTGTATCCGGCGCATTGGTAATCGAATAGGCTCGAGTTGTAGGTGCAGCAATCTTAACCGAATGATGTAACAGATTCAGATCCTCCCACTGCTCGCTCGTCGCACGATCCAAGCCCAGGCTAGCAAAATTTATCGTACCTGCCGGTGCTTCAACAAGCACGTAATCACCCGCTCTAAATACCATCTGTGATGACGGGGGAATAGATAGGGTCAACTCCGTCAAATAGGTGGATAATCTGCAATTGCTAACTACCTGACATTTTAACTGTGTAGCCTTGAGTAGCTCGGGTGGCAGAGTCAAATTCAGATCACTCCTCACTTTCAGCATACAGGCCAATCGATAGCCTGCATGCGCTTCTTCCTGGCTTATTAAAGGCATTTCAGTAGCCAACATGGCACCACCTCCATGATTCACAACAACTTTACATTGGCCACAACCAGCACGACCGCCACAGGCAGCTGGCAAATAAATATCCGCACTCGCCAGTGTCACCAGTAGAGAATCACCGGAAAGCGCAGTAAAGGGACTTTGGCTGTTGACAGTAATCATAATGCTGCGTTGCCCAATAATATAACCGCGGACCAGCAAAATAAAAGAAGACAAGATCAGCACGATCAGGGTAAACAGAATAACTGGAACGAAAAATTCGTACACGTTCAGGAAACCAAACCACTAAGCCCCATAAAACCGAGGGCCAGAAATCCAGTAACAACAAATGCCAAACCTAGCCCGTCCATTCCTCCCGGGGCATCACACAACCTCAAACGTTCTCGAAGAGCGGCAAAAATAATAATAGCCAATGCCCACCCCGCACCTGAGCCCAGCCCAAAAGCCAGGCTTTCAACAAAGCTGTAATGGCGTTGCACCATCAGCAAAGAGCCACCAAGAATGGCGCAGTTAACTGTCAACAAAGGCAAATAGATTCCCAGTGCCCGATGCAGAACAGGGGCATACCGCTCAAGAAGCAAATCAAGTATCTGAACCGATGCAGCAATTACACAAATGAAGGTAACAAATTTCATAAATGACAAATCAATTTCCCCCAATCCGGCCCATGCCATAGCACCTGGGGCAAGCAACATCTGATAAACCAGATTATTAATAGGCACTGTAATCGTCTGAACTGCGATTACCGCCAGGCCCAAACCCAATGCTGTCTCCACCTTCCGGGATACAGCTAAGTAGGTACACATGCCCAATAAAAAAACCAGCGCCAGGTTTTCAACAAACATGGCTCGCAATACAATATCGAGAAAAGAACTCACCCAATAACCACGGTATTGTTACTGTACTTTTTCTGTATTTTTTCGTTACTTTTCAAAGCTTCATGTTTTCGCCCATCAATAGGACGCTCCCTGGAGTTTATAAATGACGGGGTAAGCGATGCGTAGATTTATTGACCTGGAATATATGCATACTGCGTACACCCCAGATTAAAAAACCAATCAAAAAAAATGCACTGGGTGCATACAACATCAATTGATTGGGCCGGTACCAACCTCCGTCTTCAAGTAGAGGAAGCAAATTCACATTAAATAGTGAACCCGCGCCCAACAACTCTCTGGCAGCTGAAACGATCAGTATTACAAATGCATAGCCAAGCCCATTGCCTAATGCATCCGCAAAACTATCTAGTGGACCGTGCCCCAATGCAAAGGCCTCTGCTCGACCCAAAATAATACAGTTGGTAATAATCAACCCAACAAAAACTGACAAATACTCAGAAACTTCAACTGCAAAAGTTTTTATCAATTCGTCTACAACAATGACAGCTGAAGCGATAATAATAACTTCCAGTATTAAGCGAATACTGCGTGGTATAACGCTGCGCAATAAACTGATCACCACATTGGAAAAAACCAGTACCGCGATCACACTCATTGCCATAATCAAGGCGGGTTCCATCGAGCGAGAAACGGCCAAAGCAGAGCACAAACCCAGTATTTGTACCATAACGGGATTTTCGTTGATCAAAGGGTCACTTAGATATTTAAAAAAATTCACGTTCTACCCTGTTTTTATATCTATTTCGAAATACCGACTCCAATCCTTGTGCAAGGCCCCAATTATTTCTGTATACGCACCTGGCCCAAGCATACGCCGCACAATTCGCCCTATGGCCTCACTCGTAACCGTAGCACCCGTAATAGTATCTATTTGATATTGTTCAAGCATGGGAGTGCTGTCTTTGCTCACAGTGATACGAATAACCCCATCTTCGTCTGCAACCTGCCTGCCTTCCCAACTCGACAACCACTCCGGGTTTAAAATTTTATCCCCTATCCCCGGCGTTTCACCATGCTTAAAGATGACCAAACTGGCGATGGTATTAAGGTCACTCTGCAAAGCCAGAAATCCATAGATCGTAGACCACATCCCTTTTCCGTGAATAGGCAAAATAACTCGACTGAGTTTCCCTTTATCAATTTTGAGGAACACAGATAAGTAAGCCGGCTCGGTATCAGGAAGTCCCTGCCAGTAATTATATGTGTGAGCATTAGTTGATACCAATGCTACGCCCGTAGCCAAATCAAAAACGCTGGCTTCAAGTTGAAAAAATGCCTCAACTACCTCGCTATCAGATGCTAAAATACTTGTCCCGCCTGCAGCCATAATTACTGCCCGGTTTCTTTCTACATTGGCATAAACCGCTTGTATAGGCCGCAGATAAAATACAGCAGCCGTTACCATGACAGAACAAACCAAAGCAACAGCGGCTGCTACGAACAATGTTCTGGCTACAGATTCTCGCTCAGTACTTAATGCCATACACTTCGTCTTCGATAATATTCAATCACTAGATAATCAATAAGTGGAATAAGCAGCGTTGCCAACAGTAATGCGGAGAACGTCGCTTCCGGATGTTGGGGATCCAGGGTACGAAACAAAACCGCTATTAGCCCGAATAGAAACCCGAATGCCCAACGTGAAGGCCTTGTTAAAGGAGCTGTACTGGAATCGGTTGCTAGAAAAACCAATGCAAATGCCAGGTTACCCAAAGCCAAATGCCAAACCGCCGATAAGTGAGCAACAATACCTTCAGCCATCACATGCATGAGCGAAGCGCTGAACACAACACCCACAACACCACCCAAAATGATACGCCAGGAAAGCGCTCCGGTTTTTGTTAGTAATACCGCAGCGAGAATAATAGCTAATTGAGAAGCGGTACCCATAGCCCCCACCTCCCTACCCAACAGAAAAGGTAAGATCGACCATTCACCAACACCATTATGGGCAAAATAATTCCAGCTGGTAAGCACCTCCGAACCCGGCCCGAGAATACTCTCTTGCATAATCTCGGGATAACTAAAAGAGAGAAACAGCGCACCCAACAAAGCAGGGTTTACGATATACCTCCCGGTACCTCCAAAAATATGGCAGCCAAGGACTACGCCAAAGCTCATTGCAATTACCACATAAGCCAGAGGCAGTGCTGGTGGCAGCAGTAACACAAATATCCAGCTGCAGACAAACCAACCCGGATCAATGCTACGATGCCTAAACCGGGAAAATAGACTTGCCCAAAAAAATGAAACACCACCAGCGACCAATAACAATGGAAAATATTGAACAAACCCTACCATCAAACAGGCAATAGGAGATGCTGGATTGCCCTGAAAACCCAGAAAGCTGAGCAAGCCCCATTGGTCAAGCCATTGTTCGGAAAGCATACTAGCTGGTTCATGCAGATTGCTTTGCAGTATTTGTTGCCCGACATTCCATAGCCCCAACAATAATACTGGGGTTGTCGCGATGATCAGCAGCGTCGATAACCGGCTAACACTCTGCGAGGAATGAATATGCACAGCCATACTCAGGTAGCCCTCTCATCGATGTCGCTTAACATAAGCCGTAATAGTAAACCATAATCATGTTGTGATGGGCACACGTAAGAGCAGAGAGCCAAATCCTCCTCAGCCAAATGAGTGCAGCCCAGTGCTCTTGCTGTTTCTGTATCCCCTGTAAGCAATGCCCGCAATAGCGGTACAGGTGGATAATTAAACGGCCACACACTGTCAAAGGCTTCCAGCGTAAGCATACCCGTTGCGCAAGCTGGCAAAGCATGCTCCGGTGGTAATACAACTATTTGATTATGGTAGCGACCCAAAAAGCCACTGGCCAGGGATTCCTGCCGGCCCGACAATACAGACCCAGAAATAATGCGGTTTCCCGCTGGATCTAAATTACCAACAATATTGGCAAGACTGGCGCCAGTTAGCGTGCGAATGCGTTGGGAAACGATAGAGGCGGGGCCCGCCAGGGATACTGTACGAGATGTGTCCAAACACCCCGTAAGCGACAATTTTCCCATCGCAATCACATCCTGGTATCCGACATGCCATATTCTCCCCCGGGGCGGGTACTTGTCATCGTATCTGGCCAGTTTATGAATATGTGTACCCACCAAACCAGCGGGATGAGGCCCGGAAAACTCGACCACGCTAAGGCCTTCTATTGCCAAACCAGGGAACGACTCATCTGCGGATATACATAAAACCGTTCGGCTGCACAACCGTGCCACAAGCGCCATACCACGCTCAAAAGCCTCAAAATTTTCACCAATCAGCAATAAGGGCTCAGGTGCCAGCGGGTGGGTATCTATAGCAGTAACATACAATTGATCCGGTAATTCCTCAGGTGGCGGAACCTGATTGCGTGAGTGAACTCTGAAGGCACTCCACAATCCAATATTTTGCAAAATATCACAAATATCCCTCTGTGAATGCGTTGTCAGCGGTGGATCGAAGCTCGACCCATGAGCCAGCTTCGTATCAGTAACAGATATGATTATCGCTTCCAGCACCCCTTGAGGTTTGTATACAATTTTCTCGACTATGCCGGAAGCAGGTGCGGTATAACAAATTTTCGGGAAGGCCGAATCGGTAAACACTACATCACCTATGTCCACCGTCGCACCCATTTCCACTGCAAGATTTGCACGTAAACCAACAAAATCTTTAACCTGCACCGCGACAGAGTCAGGTACGACTTCTTCGATAATCGGCTGGACCGCTTCTCCCAGAGAAATATCTAGCCCTCTATTAATATCAATCCTGATCATTTTCGCAAAATGTTTGTTTTTCATCCAACAATCGGCTAAGTATATACCCCCATACTACAAAGTTCAGGACTGAAGGATAATACGACAATGTGGAAAATAAAGTGGACAATTGTAGCCTGCGCGTTGGTAGTTATGTGGCTTTACTCAACCCAGAGTTCACTCTGGGCAGCCGGAATATCCTGTCAAAGCTGTCACGCAGACCTGTCAAAGGACTTTGAAAATACACCACATGCTGACCATACCGGGATAGAGCACAAAAACACAAAAGGATCATCGTGTTCCATATGCCATGGAGACGGGGCTGTGCATATGGCTTCCCCGGGCGCTGGGACAATCG
>JAHRWB010000111.1 GCA_019090385.1 Pseudomonadales bacterium
CGGTTAACATGCCGTCTCTATCGATGTCTGTGTAGACAATACCCGACAAAGCCAAATGCGAAACCGATTGCGCAAAATCTACCGCAGACAGCTTGCTAGTCTTGTCCCATCCGTCAGTAGCAATCATGCCCGAACGCGCATCAAGGCCTAAAAAAACCTGGTTGGGAAATGCCTCGCACGCCTCTGCCAGGAAAGCCGGTTCCTGAACCGCACGCGTACCCAGAATAACTTCCGAAACGCCACTGGAAAGGTAGGCCTCTATAGATTCAAGGGAACGAATACCACCACCCACCTGCACAGGTACACTACCGGCTGACAAACACATCTCCTTAACCAGATGTGTGATAGAGGGCTTACCTGCAAAAGCACCATCAAGATCAACAATGTGCAAACGACGCGCGCCCTGGTCTAACCATTGTTGGGCGACGGCCACTGGATCTGTCGAAAAAACCGTCGCATCCTGCATACGCCCCTGACGCAAGCGCACACATTCACCATTTTTTACATCTACTGCGGGGATTAGCAACATATTCGTCCAACCAATTTAAGAGATATAGAAATTATGCGTAGCCGGGAGGTTGTAGCTAGAGCACACCTTTTGTAGATGGCATAGTGCCCTGCATTCCGGGATCAGCAGCCATGGCCATACGTAGCGCCCGTCCAAATGCCTTGAATAGCGTTTCTGCCTGATGATGCGCATTGTCACCCTTGAGGTTATCAATATGTAATGTAACCAGCGCATGATTGACAAAACCCCGGAAAAACTCCGCAAATAAATCTACGTCAAACCCACCGACCAGATCTTTAGCGAAGTCGACATTGAAGAACAAACCTGGCCGACCGGAAAAATCAATAACGACACGGGACAAACTCTCATCCAGGGGCACATAGGCATGCCCATAGCGCACAATGCCTTTTTTATCTCCGATGGCCTTTGCAACCGCCTGGCCGAAAGTAATACCTATATCTTCAACCGTATGGTGAGCATCGATTTCAAGGTCGCCTTTAGCAATGATATTCAGATCTATTAGGCCATGACGTGCCACCTGATCCAGCATGTGCTCCAGAAAAGGAATGCCGGTATCAAACTTTGAACTACCTTCACCATCCAAATCAACAGATACAGTAATCTGCGTTTCAAGGGTATCCCGGCTTATTTGTGCTTTACGATCAGTCATTGTGTTGTATCGATTAACATTAACAGCGCGCGAGTATACTGAAGGGCCACAACGAAGTCACAGGACCCTGATCACAGCGAGTGACACCTATCGACTAAAACTGCTAGCTAGAGTCGGTCCATCAAACTGCCATGGGGTAAAAACCGGTTGTTGGAATTGGCCTTTATCCAAACCGTCAATTCATCAGGATAAGCCGACTTTTCGCGTAAGACCTTTGCCAGAACAATAACCGGGGAACGCGCGCCCGCCTTCCAGCCCTGTAAACTTTGCTCTGCCAAGGTGAAAAATTTTATTAAATTGATAAGTACACTAGATTCAAGATCGTCAACTAATGGGCGCCAGGACGTCAAGGGTAGCTGCATTAATGCTGCGTACTTCTGAATTTCTCCCGAAGACAGACCAAAATCTTTAACCTCGCCATCTGCCTCAGCGCGTGTAGCAGAAGCCTTAATTACGCATTCCAAGGCCTCCTGGTTTGGCAGAGCACTTGTTTTTGGGTCCCAACTTTCTACACTCACCTTACTGCCTCCCGACGACTCTCCAACACATATCTCCAAAATATAAATATCATTTTTAGCCAACCTAAAACCATGCAATAATATGACCGCGCAAGGTCGTGTAAGGCAATCTAATATATTACTTACAAACCTTTCACACAAACTCCCTAACGATGTGATCAAATAGTCACATGCAAGAAATCAATAAAAACACAGATCGCATTTTTAGAAATACCGACGGCAATTGGTACGCTCGTATTCGGGGCAATTATACGCTAGGCCCCTATGCCAGCAACAGTGAAGCCAAGGAAGCAATTCAACACTACATCAACGCACGTAGCCCTGACTTTATTTCCCTGAATTTACCGCGCTGGTTGCACGGGAAATTCTGGCTACGGCTTTTTAGTGGCTCACACAAAAATTTGCCCCTTCAAAAAGGCGTCGGTCAGCACTAAAGCGATTAGCTCTAAGCATCGGAGCCAGTTCTTACTGACTCTGTCACATTGCGCCAATTATCTTTGGCGCTACATGTTTTTGCCCCCCTCGTATTGTCCCCCACTTATTGACTCAAAACATTCAGGCTAAATTCAGCTAAATATACGTATGCTTGCTACACTACCTTGCTTGTAGGGCCACGTGCCGTGCATCAAATGGAATCAAATTTATGCGGGCATTAAAATTTCTAGGCATTTTCTGCCTCACCCTGGCACTTGTTGTAGCAACAGCCGTGTTTTGGGTGACCCGTAATCCGGAAAAATTCAAGCCCGAGCTAACCCGGATTATTAGTGCAAATACCGGACTCAATGTCGAATTCGCCGGCGACATCAACTGGATGTTTTTTCCGGATTTTCAGCTGCGTTTGCAAAATGTCAAAATTGACTGGCCCAGCCCAGAAACGCCGCACATTATTATCAATAATTTGAAGTTGAATGTAGCGTTAAGGCCACTGCTAAATAGCAACCCACAACTCATTGTGAGCGCACTGGATATTACCGATTCAAGTATCACCTACCGCACCCGCGATGCGCACTACGCCATTCAATTAGAAAAACTGCATGTAGATAATCTGGCCGAAAAATCATCTATACAAGTAAATACCCAATTTCAACTCAGTGATGGCGCAACGACATCTGACATTGCATTGGATTTTGCATTAGCACTGAACCCCCAAACCCAATCACACCAGCTAAATACGCTGAGCTTGCGAATTGACGACAACCTGATCAGCGGGTCTGCGCAACTGAGCTTATCAGATATCCCTGATTTCAAATTTTCCTTACATGCGGATCAGCTTACCTGGCAAGCATTTAATTCTGAGAGTAACCCGCAACAGCCACTCTCACTTACGGCATCAGATTCCGAATATCAAAATCTAACCAGTATTTGGGATGAGGAAATACTACCGGAAAACTTCAATACACTGATCAACTGGCAGGGCACATTACAGGCCGACTCCGTCATTAGTGGCGAGCAAACATTCCGTGGCTTGAATATAAATACTGAGAAACGCGGCGATCAAACCACGCTCAAATTTACACTGACTGAATTTTTGGCAGGACAGGCGACACTGAATATGAGCATAGATTCAAAATCCCAGCCTTACCAATGGTATTTTAAGCACGATATAAAGGATGCCGATACACAACAACTGCTCCGGTGGCTGGAGCAAAATATGCAATGGACAGCTCCCCTATTACTGAGTGGAAATACCCTGGCGCGAGGAAATACCCGGCGCGAATTGATTGATCAGTTGCAAGCACAAACAAGCTTCGATGGGCAAAAAGGGAATCTGAATATTTCTGAAATAAAAAAACAGATCTTATCAGTTTCGCGCTTAACCGGCGGCACAAAACGCGTTGCCGACTGGCCAGATGTATTGCACTATGAGCAGTTCACCGGCACCTGGAATATTAACGGGCTGTTACACAAATTTAACATCCAACTTGATAATCTTAGCGTTCAAGGCCAGGGTAAATACGATGCAGTTAAAGATGACATGGATATGCGCCTACAGTTGGTCATCCATGAGAACCCCGCACTCAATAGTTTTGACGTAAATGCAGTATTACGAGACTTATCCATACCCATACGCTGCAAAGGCAGTGCTGAATCACCCCGCTGCAAACTGGATAAAAAAGGTGTCCGCAAACTACTGGCAAGTGCCTTGAGTGGGGACAGCAACAATGAGATCAATTCCACACTCGAGAAAAAAATAGAAGAAGAAGTACCGGAGGAATACCGGGATACGGCCAGGGCATTATTACGCGGGCTGGGCGATTTGCTAAATGACTACGCTGAACAAAACCAGCCCGAGCAAAACCCATGATATTTATGCCACTAGCAATAGTTTGCGCCTAACCGATGGATTGGTTTGCTAAGAAATTACTCCACTGGTTTGATCAGCATGGCCGCCATGATTTGCCATGGCAGCATCCGATACATCCATATCGGGTGTGGATCTCAGAAATTATGTTGCAGCAAACCCAAGTTGCTACGGTTATCCCCTATTTCGAAAATTTCATGCAGCGCTTTCCCAAAGTAGAGGATCTGGCCCAGGCACCTTTAGATGAAGTGCTACATCTTTGGACCGGTTTAGGTTATTACGCAAGGGCGCGTAACTTACATAAATCAGCCCAGAGAATTACCCAGGAATTTAACGCAGCGCTGCCTGAGGATCTTGTGCAACTGGAATCTCTACCCGGTATAGGCCGCTCTACAGCCGGGGCAATTCTATCCATTGGCTATGGCAAACACGCTGCTATTCTTGATGGGAATGTTAAAAGAGTGATTACTCGCTTTCATGCAACCCCGGGATATCCGGGGCTGACAAAAGTGAGCAAGCAATTATGGGAGCTCAGTGAATCCCACACACCCATGCAACGTTTACCCGAATATACCCAAGCCATCATGGATCTGGGTGCCACCCAATGTACGCGCAAAAATCCCTCCTGCCTGGTATGCCCATTGCACACCCAATGCCAGGCTTTCAAGACGAATAGTGTTGGCAAATACCCTGAACCCAAACCAAAAAAAAAACTGCCTGTGCGGCACTGCCGAATGTTTCTTATCCAAAACAATACCGGAGAGTGCTTTTTGGAACAGCGACCCGCCGAAGGCATTTGGGGTGGGTTATGGTCCCCTCCCCAGCGAGAGCACGACTACTCTGCCAGTCAAATACTGGGTGAACTGAACATAGAGGTAAAAGAACAACCCTACATCTACCCAATCTTCAGGCACACTTTCACGCATTACCACCTGAATATCGAACCCGTCAGTCTGACTGTGAAGGAGAGCAATTTGCGAATACGCAGTAACCTACGGTATGTATGGTATTCAAAAATACAAAGACAAAAATTAGGCTTATCCAGTGTAGCCGTTAAACTACTGGCTATGATCGATTCGGATAACAAAAGAAATGGCAAAAACAGTGACTAGAACCGTAATATGCCGCAAATATAAAGCTGAGATGGAAGGGCTGGAAGCGCCCCCCATTCCTGGCCCTGGTGGACAGGACATTTATGAGAATATTTCCAAAAAAGCCTGGCTCGAATGGCAAGCGCGGCAAACCATGTTAATCAACGAGCGGCACTTAAATCTCCTGGAACCCGCTTCGCGCAATTACCTCAAAGAGCAGATGGCACTTTATATGGAAAACAAAGCGGGAGATGATGTAGAGGGCTTTTCAGCCCCGGAATAGCAGATATTAACCACAGCCCTTGACTGACAACAAAGCAATCGATTTAATAGCGCGCTCGATTTATCTGCTAGCATAAGCAGGTATCCGGTGTATACCTATCGAGAACGCCCCGCCATAGATGGTGGGCTGTAGTTAGAGAGGAGCGAAGTGCCTCGCCAGGGATGGCAAGATTAGACTTCATTAGTACCGATGGCCAGGTAGCTCAGTCGGTAGAGCAGCGGACTGAAAATCCGCGTGTCGACAGTTCGATTCTGTCCCTGGCCACCAATCGCTTGGCTTTTGCGTAGCAAAAACACGCGAATCTCGCAGCTTCCACAGCGACAGTTATTTCCCAAAGAGAAATTCACGAAAGCCTCATTTCGTGGAACCAGGTGTGAAAAGTCGTTATTATCCAATGGCCCACCATGGAGTCCACGTAGCCGGCATAACAAAAAAATCGAAGAGCCGTAAGGAATCTCTATCTATTTGGTTGAGGTAAAGATGCGCCGATATTTACTACACATTACCCTCAGTTTTAGCCTGCTGACCTGGCAGAGCTCTACACTGTTTGCTGAGCCTAGTCAGACGGAGGCACACATCAATCGTGTGTATTTGTTGAGCGCTCATCTCTATCCCGTCGCATTGAATCACTCCAAGGATGGTAATCTGCTCATACTGGCAGTCAGGCCGATTCTACGGCACTGCAAAAACACCAAACTGGCTTCCCCAGAATTGATTGAAATGAGTCCGTCAGGAGCAATAGTCAAGCGCCAAGGTTTCCCCAATCTGATCGTGGAGCAATATACGCATCGGGTTTATCGGACAAGTGGTGGTTTTGTGTTTACAGGATGGGTGGGCTTGGCTGAAAAAAATTCATCCAACCTAGATGAATGCAGCCCCTCTTCCTTAGAACGGGCAATCGCCTTACGCCTCGATGGATGGGAGAGTTTGTTCCCCCCGCTCGAGGGTATGTTACGACAGGTAGTACCCCTTGATGACCTGGGTGAACAGTTTTATGTCGGCCTTCAGCTCAGAAACGGTCATCGCCTGATTAAGCTGGACCACGAGACGGGAATAGAATGGTCCTTAGATACGAAAGAGCCAGTGCGAGCCGCCGCACTCGGTGAAGACCAATCTCTTTTGGTTGTCCAATCCATCTGGGGCGGCGGTTTACGCGTGAGGCGCATTGCAACCAACGGCATTCAACTATCAAACCGGCCCTACCCTTTGCAGGTTGGTGTAAATCCCATATTGGTTCCACAAGCTGGTCGTCTGTTCCTGTTGTTTGGGCGCACCAACCTGACCAATGTATACGCGCTTTCTGAAAAGGAGGCCACTTTGTTCGGCCAAATTCCCTTCAGGGTAGCGCGCGCCGATCCTCCCTATTGGTTCGGCGGATTATTCCATGATCACTCAATCGCCGGACATATTGATTCCACTGGCAAGATCCACACGCTGCGGCTTGATCTGGGTGTAAGATCAGATCGTGTCACCGATGTTCTCCCGTTACAAAATCGCCTCTTTGCGCTGCTGGGCACCTACTACGAAGCAGGAAGAGGCGTAAGGCCTTACTTCACGGTGACTACCGCAGACGGCATGAATGCGTGCCTGGGGGATGCCCAAAAACTCAAAGCATTGGAGCGGGCCGTTCAAGGCCAGAGACAAATCTACATTCGTCATCCAAGGCGGCCTCCCACGAACGATGGCCGTAGAAAGCCGGGTCTCGCAGCAACTCCATTCGATTTACCACCGGACTGCTACAACCAGGACGCGATGCATGAGTACCAAAGCGTACTTGAATCGCTTGCCGAGCACATACCACCTCGTGAGTATTCAATGCGCATTGAGGTACAACTTTCGACTGAGCCAGATTTAATTTGGGATTACACCGTAGGCAATTATACACTCCACAGCTGCGTCAATCCTCGTCTGACGTTGGGGATATCCGATAAAACAGCCAAGTCAGTGGCAAATTACATAAAGGAAGTAATAGACCCTCATTTCGCTCTTGTGGATTCAGCTGCTGCCAAGCTAATGCAATTATTACGACTTGGCCGCATTACACCACTGGCTACAGACTCTCATGAACCGCACGGTACATTCCAGTCAAACGACCCGGCCCTGATGCGCGCCTTGGAAGACACGATGTTGAGTTTAACGGATACCGCGAATGCGTTAACCCCTGATCAAGTGGCCGGCATTCGATCAATCGCAAGCAGCATAGCGATCTCTGTCTACCCTGATCGTTTCAAAGTGAGATACCACATCAAGGACCAGGCTGTGAACGAAACTCTGTTCACAGCAACAGAAGTGTTTGGCCTGCTTCTCCGTCAGGTAAAATAAATACCGTAAGATGGGCATTCGGATTGCAGCCCACATATTTCGACTTTGTCTACGCACCACTTGCGAGCCTTCTGCATCCACCCCATTTTCAACAATATCCAACCCGATAAATCCAGAAACTTCGATTCCAGTACTCAGACAACTTCTCCAAGAGCACTTTAATAGTTCCTATCCTCGTCCTGAAGACAGAAAAATCTTTTTCGAGCTATTGATTAACTAACGTAAGCGCCTAACGGACAACAGGCTTGCTCAGCCGCGCGTGATCTGATCCATAGTGATGTTGCCTGGCAACAATGCTTCAATAGCCTCAACCGTTTCTGCCTTCGGCAACTCAGTGTGCAGGTGTCTCAGATACGCATAGGGTTCCAGGTCGTTTGCCCTTGCTGTTTCAATGAGGGCGTACAGATTGGCGCTGGCTTTAATCATCCAGTTCGCAAGTGTTGCACGAGGTAGCTCTACACCAAGCGTTGCAAGATGGTCTCTTGCCGGTACAAAGGTAAAGCATCCTGGTATTTAGACACAGTGATATGGGCCAGCAAGCCAGGGAATGCTCAGAAAATGGATCCAGCGACAGTGTTTCTTCCACCAGCACGCTCAGGGTGTTTATGCTTTTTCTAAAATCAACCACATCCCGACACAGATACACCAGAGGTAGATCCTTCGCGGGTCGCATCATCCTATGGTAGCAGCCGCCGTTAATACCTGGGTCAATGCACGGACATCCACCGTTCCCGAAAAGCCAACGCTGACGCCGTTGGGCAATTGTATACGCCAGTCATCACTGGATTGTGCTCTGGCTGTACGCATACGTTGAAAAGTAGATGTGCGTGTGTGTGGTAACACGCCTTTCTGGACCAGGTTACGTTTACCAGCATACATGGACTTTAAATCAAGGTCGTGTTCACGGGCATAGTCTGCAATGATTTTACCGGAAGCCTCACAGGCTTTGACGTGTTCCAGCCAATACTTCTGACGATCTGTTAATGTGTGTTCGACTTGATCCATTACCTGGCTCCAAAAATGATGGGCTGGCCTGCGTGCAGGAACGCGGATCAAATAAGTAGCTTGTGCTTTAATTGACGCTTACGAATAATCCCATTAAAAAGACTCATATAGACGCCCCAATTGCTAACCTGAATTCATTGTCTGATCCGAAGCGGGTTTTGAGCATGGACTAACATCCTCATATTCGCGTACTGGTTAACGCACTAAGATCTGTCCGTTCAGGGTTACCACCACCTATCCTCAGGTGCTTCGCGCTGGCATCCAGCACGTTCCCTAAGTCTTATTGCGTGGACTTCCCAATCTCTATCTTACCCTCCAGATCCTCCTCTGCATTCAGATCAACAAAACTGCAGACACTCAACCACCAAATTTCTACGCCGCAGCCTGGTTCAGTGACTCCCAGACAAATCCCACCATCTCTCTAGCACACGCCACTTTCATTTTGTTCGGATGTTTGCCCGCCAGCAGCAGACGGTTCCCCTTCTTGTTCAACCGCCGTAAACAGCGATCGGCGATCGCGACATATGCTGGTGCGATTCTCGCACGCCTGGCTTTAACATCTTTGCTGATAATCGCACTGCGATAACCACGTTGGTTCGCTTCAATGAACGCCGTGCGCAGATAACGATTGCCCTGCCGGGTGATACCCAGTCGGTTCGATTTTCCGCCGGACGTATATTCTCGAATGTCCATACCCACCCAGGAGACCAACTGGCGCGGATGCGCGAACTGTTTCACGTCACCAATCTCGGTGATCATCGTCAACGCAAACAGATGCTTGATGCCTTTGTAACAGATGAGCACCTGAACCGACTCCCGGTATCGCGGCGTGACCGCCAGAGCTTCGACCTCCTCACCGTAAGCTGCCAGCATCTCGTCCATATGCTTGAGCTGGCGAAACAGCAGCGACAAGTTGACTTTCAGGCTGCTCGAACACCCCTCAATCGTTCTTTCCAGCCAGCCCTTGTGATGTGTCCTCCAGTGAGTCTTGCGTTCGCACTCGGCCTTGTAGTGCAAACCATTGCGGCGCAGCAGGGACAGGATGTGTCTGCGCAGATCACCCTGCTGCTGAATCAGCCGTTGTCTCGATCGCAACAGGTCTCGATCCTGCTCGACCTCGACCTTCGGTTCAGCGACGATCGTCAACAGATCGTTTGCGTAAAACTGTGCCAGATCCATCGCATCAATGCGATCCGTCTTCACCGACTTGCCGGCTCGCCTGGGTATACTCGAAGGGGCAACCACCTCGCACGTTGTCAGGCAAGGTTGTCTTCATTTTTTTGGTTCAAATATTTGGCTAGCTGTGGTGGGAGAAAAGATAGCCGGATCTGCTGTGCCCGAATTTCAACAATCACGTATTAAACTATGGAACAACCTCTACTCCAGTCAGGATGCCATTCCAGCAATACGCCATTGCCCACGCCAAAGACAATCAGCACAAAAATCAGGGTTACGCATACGTGCAAGCGAATCTCAATCCCAAAAATTGATGCAATGCTTATGGCGGCCTTATCTATCGTTATCTCTCATCGGCATAACCAGGAAGACAGTCTAATAGCCAATCACGCAGTGATTCAATCAGTAATACAGTTACGGGTTTCCACGATAAGGATCTTCGGCTAGTTACCTGGCGCCGTGAATATTTTGGGCCAATCGGCGAGTTACGGCGGAGCAAAACATGGTATTCTCAGTCAACCTCGCTATTCTCGATTTATTGGTAAGTGGAAGATTAACTATGGCCTTCAAACGCGCGTCGGATCACTCGGACAACATGGAGTTATTTACGTACGGAAACTCCCTTCGCTGGATCCATTATCGACTGAACATGGTTAGAAGTGGTCCGGCGAAAAGACTTTTGACGCAGTCGATGCTCCACATAATGGTGGTAGTTCTTGCCATAGGCACAGGTTTTTATTCCGACAATGTTTATTCCGAAGAAACCGCAACAGAAGCGGCTTCAGACGGGTATTCAGCAACCGAAATCAACACACTGATCGCGCCCATCGCTCTGTACCCCGATGAATTGATCTCCATCGTATTGCCTGCATCCAGCTTCCCTTTGCAGATCGTGCAAGCCGCCAGGTTTTTGGAAAAGCAAAAAACAAACGAGAATCTGGAACCAGACGAAGACTGGGATTCCAGCGTGCTCAGCCTACTGAATTATCCCGAGCTAATTGAGATCATGAATGAGGATCTGGACTGGACCTGGAAGCTCGGCGAGGCCGTGGTGAACCAGCAGCAGGATGTGATGGCCTCGATCCAGTTGTTCAGAACTAAAGTCGATAAGGCCGGTAACCTGAAATCCAACGAAAAGACTGTGGTTATCAAAGAAACACAGGTTATCAAGATCGAATCAGCAAGCCCCGAAGTGATATACGTTCCGAGTTACAATCCTACGACGGTTGTCGTTTATTCTCCGGCCCCGTATCCCTGGGTTTATTCGGCCCCTTACCCCTACTATTACAGCCCGGCAGCGACATTCTGGTCTGGCATGTTCGTAGGTGCCGCCATTAGTTACGGGGTGCATTGGCATGATCACCACCATGGTTACGGACACGGCGATATCGACATCAACCGCAACACGAATATCAATATCAACAGCAAGAACGTCAATCGCAATAGCGTCAGGCAGAACAATCGCAGTAGTGTCAATTCAGGCCGGGGTAGTTCCAATAACTGGCGTTCCAACCGATCTTCAACTCAGGTAGGCAGACCAGGCAAACAACCATCTTCACTCAGTGGCAAGAATTTCAGTACTCGACCGACGAATAACGTGGGTACCCGGATCGGTGACACCCGGACTGGCAATCGTGTTAATTCGAGTAATCGTTCGACGAACCGTCAGGGGAATATTGGATCCAGCAATCGCTCGGAGAGTCGGCAAAGTAGTATTGGTAGCAACAATCGTCAACGAAATCCCACCGGATCATTCGGGGACTACCAGCGCGGAGCGAATACCGCAAGGAACAGTCAACGTGGTATGTCCAGCCGCTCAGGCATGTCGACAAGTTCCAGAGGTTCATCAAAAGGTAGTGGTCGAGCCCGTCAACGTTAATCAGGATCAGGTGAATGGTAGAGTCTTCAATCAACAATAGCTCAGGCAGTAGTTATCAAATGAAACAAATACATAGTTACGTCTTACACATCATCACCGTACTGGTTGTCTTAATGCTGGCTTCACCAATTGCTAAAGCGGCTGAACAACAACAGACAACATTTAGCAAAGCCGAAGATGCTGTGCAGGCACTACTTACTGCATTACAGACTGATGGCAAAGATGGCTTGTTGGAGATATTCGGCAGCCAATATGAAGCAGAACTCATGGGTGGGGATGAAGCAAACTCCCGGGAAAATCTGGAAATTGTTGCCAGGGCAATGTTGACCCATACGGATCTGATAAATGACGGCAAGAATCGGAAAACCCTTATCATTGGATCGGAAAACTGGCCGGTACCATTTCCTTTAGTCAGAGAGAAACGGCGTTGGCGGTTTGATACTGAGGCCGGTATTGAAGAGGTGGTCAATCGCCGTGTCGGTCGCAATGAACTGGATGCGATCAGCAATTGTCACGCCTATGTCGATGCGCAGATCAAATACGCTTCAGCTGATCGAGATGGTGACGAAGTCCTTGAATATGCCCAGGCGATTACCAGCACTCACGGCAACAAGGACGGGCTTTACTGGGAAACAGCCCAGGGTGAGGAGGAAAGTCCCTTTGGACCGTTTATGGCTGATGCAAAGGGCTACCTTCGCAGTGAGCCAGGAGATCCCTTCAAGGGCTACTACTACAAGGTCATTTCCCGCCAGGGTGCTGACGCTGCAGGTGGGAGATACGATTACATCATCAACGGCAACATGATTGCGGGTTTCGGTTTGATTGCCTTCCCGGCAGATCACGGTAATTCAGGCGTCATGACATTCATGTGTAATCATCAGGGTAAAGTTTATGAGAAGGATTTCGGTCCGGACAGTGATCTGGTTGCTGCCAGCGTCGAAGAATACAACCCTAAAGAATCCTGGAACCTGGTGAAGCAATAGAGGTACCCCTGCCCTGGTCTTTGGTGCTCTTTTCTCAAAGCAATTGAGCGCGCAAAATAGTTTTCACACACCCCAGGCCAACCAGGTATACAAGTCGGCATCTACGTCGATGATATCCAATACCAGGGTTCAGCCTTTAACAAGTATTTTGAGGGAGCGAAATTCCGCTAGCAACTGCTTTAGCCATACGCCCGACTCTTTCCTCTTATCGTCTTCACAGGTAATGAAATACGGTTTCTTGCTCATCGAGCTTCGGCTCTCCAGATTCTTGATAAAATCCTCGGTTGTTGATGCGTAGCGTTTCCCGCGCCTGTATTTCCTGCGAAGGTGCGCCTCGGTATCCGTGGCGTTGTGTTCCTTGCCATTGCGCGTAAATGTGCAATCGCTACTGCCCATGGTTGTGAGCAGATAGTCAATCTCAGCCGGTACATCGTTGGCGTATGCGACGGTTTGCATCAGTCCGGCAACAATAAGAATGGCAACAAAGTTGGCCGGCATACTCACATGCTCAACCTTGCAGTCATCGGGTTGTGGTCAGATGAGCTTACGGTATGGGTGGTCGCTTCAATCACTTGAAGGCCACGGTAGTAGATATGGTCAATCGGCTGTCCGAATGCTCGCTTGCGGTGATCCTCGTCGTAACTCAACACTGTTAGACCCAGATTAGCTGTCATTTCGCGCAGAATCGCCGAGCGCCTCCAGTGCCATGTATTAAAATCACCTGATAACAGAATCGGGCCCGAGTGCTCTTTCATAACTGATAGCGCCCGCAGAATTTGCTCCCGAAACCACCTATTTCCGATCGTGAAGTTTATGGCGTGAATATTGACCACAAGTAGTGATTGGTCTGTATTGGTTAACCCGTATTCAGTGATCATTGTGGCCTTCGGCGAGCGCAGCCAGGGCTCCACGCTAACAAGACCACAACGGGTCAATGGTGCAATGGAACTGAGAGTCATTACGCCGGTCACCGACCCCGAGGCACCCGGTGTTCGATAGCCGCGGGCAAACGAACGATAATAATCAGCAGCAAATATATCCCACGCGTCTGTGTCTCGAGACGCCTCTTGAAAGATCATCAGGTCGGGTTCGCTAATGAACGACGTGAGGTCTTCGGTCCAGTGGGGATCGCCGCCTTTCCGAATATTCCAGTTCACAATTCGAATGTCGCTGGAGTCCAACTCACGTGGTTGCCATTGCGTGTGACTGCCGAGCTGAGACGCACAGAAGTCCGGCAACATCCCATAAGCCGTTGCTTGCATGGCAGACGGTTCGTTCTGTGCCGCGCATCCGGCCAGAATCATTATTGTAGTCAGCATTGCAACAACTCTCACGGTAAAACTCTCTTTATCACTCTCGCAATTATGACAATACTGGTGTGACAAACTCCACAAACATGATGGCGAGTGTCAACCAGTGTCGAAGCGGTTTGTTACTGGTTAGCCATTCTAAACACATTGCTGTTCGATTGCTGTCGCGCTGCTGAAAATGCATTTGCACATGCACTCGCCATCTCGCTGCTCCGAAAAACCTATCTCACGCTTGTGCATATAACAACGGATTCGGAGTGTAGCGTAGATTTAGCTTATACTGGCGCGGTCTTATACAATGACTTTCTACATATTCCAATTGCAACTTACGAAACTGTTATTCAATGATCAGATCGTGTCGAACACTCAAATACTTGCTGTTGATCACTCTCGTTGGCGCCTGTAGCGACTCGGCGCCAGAATCCTCAGCAGACTCCGCGACGAAGGCTGCTGCGCCATCAAGTACAATGCCTGATTCCGAACCTATACCAGATGTAGTAGTGGTGCTTGAAAGTGAGGTGAAAATCCCGGAAACAGAACCGCGTCAATTCGAGACCGGGATATTTGAAAACACCTGGACGGGCGACTTAAATGCCATGGAGGAGCACCGGGTCATTCGAGTGCTTACCGTATACGGCGTGGGCCGCTACTACCTCGACGGTCCCCAGGAGAAGGGCCTCACTTATGAGTTGCTCAGGCGGTTTGAAGAATTCATCAACAAGCGACTGGAGCGTGGCCACCTGCGGCTGCATGTAGTTTTTCTGCCTGTGGCACGAAATCAGTTGTTACCTGCTCTACTGGAGGGACGGGGTGATATAGCGGTTGCCGGGCTGACCATTACGCCTGAGCGAAGTGAAACAATCGATTTCAGCATCCCCTACAGCAATCCGGTTACTGAAGTTCTGGTCACTGGACCAGCGGCTCCCGAACTGGCGACCATTGACGATTTGTCCGGGCAGACTCTCTATGTCAGACCTTCAAGCAGTTATCGCGAAAGCGTGGAACAGCTCAATCAACGATTTTTCAAAGAAGGAAAGCCGTTAGTTAAGCTGCAGCCAATATCGGAGCAGTTGGAAGACGATGACCTAATTGAGATGGTTAACGCAGGTCTGCTGCCCTGGGCGATCGTAGACAACTACAAGACTCAGTTATGGGATGGTGTATTCAATGAATTAGTGGTTCGTGACGATATTGTGTTTCGATTAGGCGCAAGGCTTGCCTGGGCATTTCGTAAGGACAGCCCCCTATTGGAAGAAGCTGCCAATGACTTTCTGAAGAAAAACCGCCAAGGCACGCTAATAGGCAATATTCTGGTGAACCGTTACTTAAGGGATTTTGATTGGGCAACGAATGCACTCGCGCCCAGGCAATTCAAGCGCTTTGAGCGGCTTGGGGGTTTATTCACTTCATACGGTGAGCAATATGGGATTGATTACCTGCTTGCAGCGGCTCAGGGCTTTCAGGAGTCGCGCCTGGACCAAAGCGTGCTTAGTCCGGCGGGAGCTATTGGGATCATGCAGTTGTTGCCATCAACGGCAGCGGATCGCAAAGTAGGTATCCCGGACATTGGTGAAGAAGAACCCAATATCCATGCAGGCATAAAGTACTTGAGCTATCTTCGCAATCGCTATTTTCACGATTCACAAATCGACCCCCAGAACCAGACTCTTATGGCACTGGCAGCATATAACGCGGGGCCAGCCCGAATGATTAACTTGCGCGCCAAGGCGCAAAAAATGGGTTATGACCCTAACGTATGGTTTGACAATGTGGAGATTATAGCCTCGAAGGAAATTGGCCGTGAAACAGTCCAGTACGTCGCCAACATATACAAGTACTACATCGCGTACAGGCTGACAGCCGAACAACAACTTCAGCGCCAGGCGGTGCGTCTGAAAGCGGGTGTTGAGTAAGTACAGTATTATATAGAGACGATGCATTACTTACGGCAAAGCATATTTGAAGGTTATCTAAAAGGCATGTCCGAAAGACATGTACAGGCCTTGATTCCCGGATTTACCCCAGGCGTAATCCAGCCGAACAACCATTTTTTCTGCAGGTTTTATCGTGTAAATCAAACCGGCACCAATATTTGGATACCAGTTGCTGCTTTGCCCGCAGTCATTTAAATCATCCAGTAGACACACTGCACCGGTGAACCCTGCCAACCCCCATTTGGCATTCACTTTGTAGCGCTCTTCCACCTCAAACAACATCATGTGAGGGGCAAGATTATTTCCCCGGACATACCCGCGTAAGCCCACCGAAGAATATCCCCCTCGAGGCGCATTGTGAGTCGCGCGCCCTTCTGCTCGCCAGGCGAGAACGTGGTCATCACCGTGAGCAAGATATTGCCGGTACTTCATCGTATAGGTATCAAAACTGTCATCACCACCAAGCCAATCACGATAGGCAAGATTATTTATCGAAAACTTGTGTCCAGACTTGGGTGAGTTCTGATTGTCCCGGGTATCATGTTCAGCCACCAGGCCTATGCCGTTGGAATCAAACCCGGTCAGGCCCAGCAGGTTAAGCGCTGCATCGGTTTGCCAGTTGGCACCGCTGATCAGATAATTTGTCATCGAGAACTGCGCACCAACAAACCAGTTGCCCCTCACTCGATAGAGATAGCGAGCAGCAGCAAAACGGAGATCGTCAGTAGTCTGTACTGGCAGGCCGGACCCGAGAAAATCACTGAAGTCATTTCGAATCTTACCGATTCCGACTCCGGCGGTTACTCTATGGGTATCTTCAGCCAGATATGCATTAACGTATATGCCGAACCCATATGAATCAGTATTGCTGTAGCCACCCCCAACCCCGAATGTTGAGACAGGTGACTGGTCATCAAACTGATGCAGATAGCCTGCAAATACCCCTGCCGATGTCCCTACCTTGGGATCACTACTTACCACGGGAACAAGCAACCATGGTGAGGAACCCGATTCGTCACCAAACAGTAGAGACGGATTTATAGCGACAATGACACACAGTAAAAGCTGCCGGGATATTGACGACAAAAAAGTGCTCACACTCCAGCCCTGATTGTCTTGTAACGAATCAAATTCAACTCCATGTGCGGACTTGGACTTTTTCCCGTGAAAATTGAACGCGAGTTCTTAGACACGCAGGTTAAATGCCAATGGTCAGAAATATCATTGGACCATCCAGTTCGAGGCTGTACTTTCTTTCTCGCAAGCTTCTGTCCACTTTCACATCAACGTCCACGTATTGATACCCGACACCCAGACCAATATTTTTCTTCGGCCGCCATTCCAGCATAGCGCGCAGTGATGTTAAGTCCCCACTGTACTCCTTGTAGTCCAGGCTAAAAATTCCGGCTTTTGCTGTAAGGTACAATTTGTCTGTGAGCATATGACCACCCACCAGGGTGAAATTAGGCAGTGGTGCTGTAGCATCGCCAGATTCTGATTCAGTCTCAATAGGTGCACCCATACCCTGATCAAGCTCTGCAGACAATGCCAGCCCCATGTCCATCACATGCAATCCCAGGCCAACGCCGAGATGGCTCTTCTCGCTCGAAAAGAAGTCCCAGGTAAGATCTACTATGTACAGGCTAATGTCTAAATCAGATGTTACGGCGGCAGAAGCAGTTACATCCAGATCTCCGTAAGAATAGTCCCTGGAGGCACTGGTACTACCGCGGGTGTTGAAATTGGTATAGCTAACACTCAGTTCCCACCTGTCTGTGAATCGCCAGCGGCCGCTCGTCCAG
>JAHRWB010000112.1 GCA_019090385.1 Pseudomonadales bacterium
ATTAAAATTTATCGAAAAAAACCTGCTACATGCTCAGCAAGATCCTCTACAGGCATACGTGTTTGTTGCATGGTATCGCGATCCCTTAATGTGACCGTATTATCTTCTTCAACAGTCTGGAAATCCACAGTGATGCAAATCGGTGTGCCGACTTCATCGTGGCGACGATAGGCTTTTCCTATATTACCGGTATTTTCGTAAAGAATGCGGCCCAGGCCCAGGGACTGAAGGCTTTGCTTGATTTCTTTAGCTTTGTTAACAATGCCTTCATGGTTTCTTTTCAGGGGGATAACGGCCACTTTGATGGGTGCAAGGTGGGGTTTAAAGGAAAGCACAGTGCGTTCGTTGCCATTTTCCAGGGTTTCCACCTTGTAGGCTTCATTTAATATAGCCAGAACCCCGCGGTCTACTCCGGCGGAGGGTTCGATGACATAGGGAACCACCCAGCTTTTAGCTTCCAGATTCTGTACAGCCAGTCGGGTATTTGAATCTGCATTGGGTTCGACCCGGGCGGTCAGGTTCAGGTCAGCCTGATTTTTCGTGTGTGAGCCCAGATCAAAATCTGTGCGATTAGCGATGCCTTCCAACTCTTCAAGGCCATGCGGGAACTGGTACATGACGTCAACGGTGGCTTTGGAATAATGGGCCAGTTCCTGTTCAGGTACGTATAATAATTCCAGTCGATCGGCACTGATACCTTGAGCAACCCACCAGTCAACACGATTCTGAACCCATTGTTTATGCCATTCCTCGTCGCTGCCTGGATCAACGAAAAACTCCAGTTCCATTTGTTCGAACTCACGGACGCGAAAAATAAAATTTCGTGGTGTTATCTCATTCCGAAAAGCTTTGCCCATCTGGGCAATTCCGAAGGGTGTTTTACGTGCTGTGGCATCGACTACATTCTTAAAATTTGTGAAAATGGCCTGGGCAGTTTCAGGACGCAGGTAAGCGAATGAGCTACCGTCATCCACCGGCCCCACGGCGGTTTTAAACATTAGGTTGAAATCACGAGGCTCAGTAAGATCTTCGGATTCGCAGCCCGGGCATTTGCCGCCAGTGATGTGATCAGCACGCCAGCGTGCCTTACAGGCTCTGCAATCAACCATTGGATCAGTAAATGTGGCTTCATGGCCAGAATGCTCAAGTACCTTCTGGTGGGTCAGAATAGAGGCGTCGAGCCCTTCAACATCATCTCGCTCATACACCATGGAGCGCCACCATGCCGCTTTGAGGTTGTTTTTGAGCTCCACACCCAGCGGCCCATAGTCGTACAGGCCCTGCAAGCCCCCATAAATGTCACTGTTTTGGAATATAAACCCTCTGCGCTTGCACAAAGAGACCAGTTCTTCCATCGATTTGGCGGTCAATATATTTTCCTAGCTGAATGAAAAAGGGGCGCACTATACTCGATTTTCCACCTAAATGGGTGAAATACGCAGGGTTTCGTACCTTACACGCTATTTACATTCAGCTACAAGAGCTTGCGAAGCGCGCACTATATTTGTGGCTTAATGAATATAACGAAACTAAGTAGTTCACTGTGATTATGGAAAGCCGGAAAGACGATAGAAAAAAGGCCATGCATTTCAGATCTGAGCGATTTTGTATGGTGAATGAACAGTGGTTCTTTCTCACGCGTGATGCTTGTATGGGGCCGTTTGCGACGCGCGATGCAGCGGAATCTGGACTTTGCACTTATCTTGATGAGATGGTTTGTTTGCGACGCTTTCAGGAGTCCAGGGGGAAGGCGCGCGTGGTGAGGTTGTCAAATGATCGGGTCAGGCCACTGACAAAGATGAAGGGTGCTGGGGAGCAGTCCGTGAGTCTTCAGGGCCTGGAGCGTAGCAGGCCGAAGGCCTATTCCGCCTGTGGATCGAGTTATCCGCAGCTTGGTCATCACTCTGCGCAGACTATCGATGGGAGTCAACTCCAGTCGCAGGCCGGTTCCATCAAGGCCACAGACTATCCTGCAATGCATCTGGAAAAAATACAGGCTCAAGCTGGCAGAGGTCGAATCTAAAGCGTAAACCGCGAATGTGCCTATACTGAAAAGGACCCATGTGGGTTATTTTTAAAAGTATAGACGGAGCTGGTTTTGGAGATGTCAGGTAAGATTGGGGGTGACATTGCACCCCGGACCGGGACCTTGGTGCGTCTGCTTTCGGAGCTTTCTTTTTTTAAGCATTGGCAGCTCGAAGATATTCGTGCTGTGGAAAAGCACACGGCATTGCTTGAGTTGAAAGCCGAATCCACCCTGTTGGAACTGTCGAGTTTATCTCCGTTTTCATTTTTTTTGCTTAAAGGTGAGCTGGGCCTGGTTAATGTGCAAACAGAGCGCCGGGTACTCACCCCCTCCGATTTCGATGCCAACTTTCCTGTAGCTAATTTACGGCCTTGCCTTTATGAGGTCAGCTGTTTGACTGATTGTACATTGCTGCGATTTGAGAGCGCTCAGCTCAGGAGATTTGGTAATCAGCTTAAGAGCGCCCGTTTTCAGCTGGCTTCTTATTCCAGCGGAGGCACTTGGACACAACATCCTCTGGTTGCTGAATTAAGCAAGAGAATTGCAGAGAAAAAGCTACCTCTACCCAGTATGCCCGGCATTACAGTCCGTGTGCGTAATGCCATGGCCGATAAGGATATTGCGATGGAGACTGTGGCTAAAATAATTGTTGCCGACCCCGCAATAGCAGCCCGTATGGTAAAACTCAGTAATAGTGCCGTATTTGGTGGAGCTTCTGCCTGTGACTCTGTTCAGGTTGCGATGGTTCGCCTGGGTATTGAGCGCAGCTCAAATCTGGTGGCTGCGATAGCCTTAAAAGGACTGTTTGTTTCCAAGGTAAAACTAGTTAAACAAAGATTGCTGACAAACTGGCAGCATTCTATTCAGATTGCCGCCATGAGCGCCATTTTGGCAAAGCTGACTCCGCAATTGGATGAAGACAGGGCATTGCTGATTGGCTTGCTACATGAGATCGGAGCGATACCCATTCTGCAACTGGCTGAAGCCTATCCCGACCTGGAGCAAACACCTGGCATCCTGGATGAAATACTGGCTGTAATGGTACCCCGGGTGAGTGGAATGATTCTTGATCAGTGGGCGTTCCATGCTGATTTTAAGGATGCCGCTGAAAACGCAACTAACTGGTATCGAGATGACCAGGGCGGGGGTAATTATACTGACGCATTGGTTATTGCGCATTTACACGCTTTGGTAAGCAAGCGAGAAATTCATGAATTACCCAGGTTGGATGAAACACCGGCATTCCAGAAACTCACCCTGGGCTCGCTGTCAGCCAAATTAAGCTTACTGGTGCTTGATGAATCAAGAATCAGGATCAGGGAATTGCAAACTCTGCTGGGGTGAGGATATGCTGCGGTTACGGATCATTTTTTCCGAACTGAGTGTGGAGTAAAAGTAAATATGTCTTCTTATCCTGAACCGGGGCTGTGGTGGTCAAGGGCGATAAAATTGGGTACCTGGATAGCGGTGTTGCTGATGATACTGTCTGTAGCGGGTACCAGGCTGGGGCTCTGGTC
>JAHRWB010000113.1 GCA_019090385.1 Pseudomonadales bacterium
CACGAATCCACAAACTGATCTTTTTGGCACCTGATATTCAGCTGTCGATCCTGTCGGGAACTCAGCCCCCAGACCTGACATTAGACAGACTCAGCAAACACCTGGATATGCCACTGTGTTTTGCGGAACAGCGAAGGCTATACGGGTTTACGGCTGATATGCTGGACGTTGTCACCTGAGAAATTAACCTATCAGAAGAAAGCCGACATCTTGCATAGGCAGGTATCGATTAGCCCAGCGTTCAAAAACACTATCTTTTTTCTATAAAGTAAAACGTATCGAGTCATTCTCAAACGGAGAATTCCATCTTAAATAGAAGCTTAATGTCCATAATAGTTTATATTCCGAGCCCAAAAATTGCGCTGTATTTAATCTAACCTTTTGATTCTTAGGGTATTGTTCAAAAAAATGCAGAGTGGAGGATAGATTTGCAGACTGTCTGGCGGAGAGGGAGGGATTCGAACCCTCGATACGTTACCGTATACACACTTTCCAGGCGTGCTCCTTCGGCCACTCGGACACCTCTCCATATGAGGCAGTTTTTCAACTGGAGGTAACCCTAACCAGCCACACCCCGGCACATGAATCCATCGCTACCGTTGCTCCCTTCCAGGCCTGGCGGAGTTTACAATTTATCATTGCGAGGGGACTGGAAAGGGTCACCATTGAAAGGCGCGTATCGTAACGCAGTGTCATGCGTTTGTAACTAGCTAGCAGCAGTTTCTGTGGAGACATTTGCAGAAATTACAGGTCCTAGGGTTTATTGCGCCAATGTAGCCATAAATCGAACCAGTTACTATGTTTCAACTTTCTTCCGCATCCGGGTTTTTAAGCAGATCGTACTTTTTCAGATAACCACGTAGTTGATGGTATGTCAATGCAAGCAGATCCGCGGCTTTTCGCTGATTGTATTTGCTTTGTTTCAGTGCGCGGTTTATGAGTTCGACTTCAAAGTTTTGGGACGCCTGTTTCAAATCCAGGGGTAGCATTAGTGTATTCCCGCTGGCGCTATAAGTCGGTGCCACGCTGGCCATTTTGTCGGGTACAGTATGGGGTGTAGATGCTCGGTCATTTTCCACAGCGCTGGGGGCTACGCTGGGTAGCGATTTTATCTTGGCTTGCATTGGCCGAAAGGGCGATTTAAAGGGGTCCAGAATAATCTCAGTCACCTGGGCATCAGGATCATCGCTGCGATAAACGCTTCGTTCAATTACGTTCTTCAATTCTCGGACATTGCCGGGCCAGTAGTAATTTTGTAGTAGATCTGCGGCATTTCTGCTGAACCCGGGAAAGTAGTCTCGGCCCAGCTCTGTTGCCATGTTGATGGCAAAAGCCTCAGCCAGCAGAAGAATATCTTCATGGCGGGCCCGCAGGGGTGGCAGGGTGATGACATCGAAGGCCAGCCGGTCTAACAAGTCCTGACGAAACTGCCCTTGCTCAGCAAGTTCAGGCAAATGTTCATTGGTTGCAGCAATAAGGCGTGCATTTACTCTAAGGGTTTTGTTGCCACCAACACGCTCAAATTCGCCATATTCGATTATGCGTAATAGTTTTTCCTGAACCAGCATGGAGGTTGTGGCAATTTCGTCGAGGAAGAGTGTACCTTTGTCTGCACGCTCAAAGCGGCCTTTGTGTAGTTTTGATGCACCGGTAAAGGCACCCTGCTCATGGCCAAAAAGTTCGGATTCCAGCAGCGAGTCGCTAATCGCTGCACAGTTCATTTTTAGATAGTCTTGCTCCCAGCGATTGGAGAGATAGTGAATTCTTGCCGCAATTAATTCTTTGCCTGTGCCCCGTTCGCCCACAACAAGTACGGGTTTATCCAGCGGCGCAACCTGTGATACTTCTTCAAGTACTTCCAGAAAGGAGGCGGCCTCACCAATGAGTCGTTCATGATCTTCACGCATTTGTGAATTCTGCCAACATTTAGCGAGACTCGCCATAGGGATTTATGAGTACTTTGCGCTTTTAGTAATTAATCCTTTAAATTCAATGTGATAAAGAAAACGTCAAAGCTGGCACGAAACCTGTATTAGATAGTGTAAGTTTTTTAAAAGATAAGCAGTGAGTCGCGGTTAGGCTGTCAAACTGCGTACTGCAACCCGGAGATAAACAATGAGTATATTTTCTCGCATGAGTGACATCGTTAATTCGAATATTAACAGCTTGCTGGATAAAGCCGAAGATCCAGAGAAAATGGTCAAGCTGATCATTCAGGAAATGGAAGAAACCCTGGTTGAAGTGCGTACCACGTCGGCACGTGCCATAGCGGATAAAAAGGAATTGCAGCGACGTGCAGACTGGTTATCCAGTGAAGCAAACGAGTGGGCTCGCAAAGTGGAGGTTTCTATTCGAAAGGGTAGAGACGATCTGGCCAAGGCAGCCTTACAGGAACAAAATCGTACCAATGAAGCGACGAGTTCTGTAGAGGATGAGATCGAATTACTGACAGGCACCATGTCTAAACTGGGCCATGATATCAGTGCGTTGCAGGAGAAAATCAAAGATGCCAAGCTTCGGCAAAATGCTATTGTTCTGCGTGGTAAGGCTGCACAGTCTCGGTTGGGAGTGAAGCAGCAGTTACACAGTAGTAGTCTGGATGATGCCATGCTCCGTTTTGAGGCATACGAGCAGAAAATGGATAGGCTTGAGGGGCAAATAGAATCCTATGATCTGGGACAGAGAACCCTGTCTGATGAAATCCAGGACCTGGAAGGTGACGAAGAGCTTGAAGAACAACTGGCAGCAATTAAGGCAGAAATATCTGATAGTAGTGACAAAAAAGATAAAATTATAAGTAATAATAATCAATAGCTTACAAAGGTATTCTAGATGGATTCTTTAGTTGTGGCCTTCTTTGTTCCAGCACTTGTCTTTGTAGGTTTGGTGCTACCCATATGGGTGATCATGCACTACAAAAGTAAACAAAATGCACAAAGCGTGTTAAGTGATGATGAGCGGCATGATCTGGCGGGTTTAATCAGCCAGGCAGAACAAATGGCAGATCGTATCGATATACTTGAGGCAATTCTTGATAGTGAAACGCCAGGGTGGCGTGACCGAATGCGAGCAGAAAACCACGCCACTACACCTTCTCAACAGTAAAGGCATTCATGTGAGTGATTCGTCAAAAAGAGTGGAAAACCCCGGTACTGAAAAAGCTTCGCCCGATTCGGGTAAGATCAGCGATAAAACCAGTACTACTAACGAGAATTCCGGCCAATCAGCAGATAGCAGCCGATTGGAAAAAGCCGTGCAGGATTTACTGAGTGTCGCTAAAGATGAGTTTTCAGGTCGTGCATCGACATTGCTCGAAGACACAACCAACAAATTGCAACATGAGCTGCAATTAAAGCGGGAGCGAGATGAACGTATAGCAAAAGGCAGTGAGCGGGAGCAGGGAACCCATAAGCAGGAAGCTTATATAACGAGTGAAGAAAATGCCCCCAGGGCCCCCAGGACTGACAGAAACAGTTGTCACTCAAGGCGCAGCAAGAGGCAACGCTGGAAGCATTGGAGAAAAAGCCGTGCCGGTATGTTAAGACGTGATGTGGGTCATAGGAAAATCGCGGGGGTATGTTCAGGAATAGCCAAGTACCGAGGTATTGATGCCTGGGTTGTCAGGTTTATAGCTGTGACGGGTATGATTTTTATTCCTCAGGTAACTTTTCCTGCTTATATTGTTGCCTGGATCGTACTGACTAAAGAGCCGCGAAATAAAGGTAGATTAGTGAGTGAATGGGACGGGGGCTCTGAAGGTGTATTAGCTGGTGGTCAAAAAAATCAGCCTGCATCGGGAAAGATTGATTCAGGTGGTGGTAGTTTGAACGATTCTTCGTCTAATAGTAAACCTTATAGAAGTGTATCTGCGACTGAGCGTTCCCCAAGGCATCGTTTAAAAAACGTTCAGTTTGAAATTAATAAGATCGAATTGCGGTTGCGCAGAATGGAATCGCACGTCACTTCGGGGTATTACGAGCTGCAAAAAGAACTCAATAAAATTGATGTTTAAATTTGAATCAACAATAGGTGTAAGGGGTTTTTTTTAAGTGCTGGTTAGGATTTATGTTCTTGGAATTTTGGAAGGCTTAGCAGGCGATATAAAAGAGGGGTATAACGTATGCGGTAAATATTGCTGACGTTCTACTTTTTTATTTTGGGCTTTTCATCTATGACGGTGCTAGCGACTACAAAAAACTACGATACAGATATCGGCTCTTTTAATGCGATATATTTTAGTGGAATAGCAACTATTAATATAAGTCAGGGCGAAATTGGTTCGCTCAGTATACGTGGGTCAGAGAATAATTTGTCTGACATTTCGGTAGAGGTTAGGGCTGGTGTGTTGCATATCGATACCCACGATAAATTGGGTGCATATATTGACAG
>JAHRWB010000114.1 GCA_019090385.1 Pseudomonadales bacterium
AAAATGCACCTGCATAAAAACGTGGCGTAGCGAAAAAAGATTGCAGAGCTCTCTGCCTTTTAGGTCGAACCCAGATATCTGGGTTCGACCTTTAACGCAATATTGAAACGGGTCTGAACTGTTTGTTGAATTTGTCGAACTAGTTGCCGCAATTGATTATACGTCCCCTGCCCTCGATTAATCAGTACAAGTGGTTGTCGTCCCCAAACAGCAAACGCACCTACTTTTAGTGATTTCAGACCACATTCATCAATCAATTTTGCTGCGGAAATTTTGTACAGGTTTCCTACAGAGTATACCGGCATTTCAGGAATCTCTGATTTAACTAACTGCATAACAGTTTTTTCCACTTGGGGATTTTCAAAAAAACTCCCAACATTTCCCCAGCTGCGTAAATCCGGCATTTTACGTCTACGTATGCTTATGATGCATTCCAGCAGTTGCGCTGAAGACACATCAACAATTCTTCTTCTCTCTATTTCCTGAACAAGATCAGGGTAATCCAGTCTAAATTTTGGTTTTGCGGACAAAGCCAAAGTAATATCAAGAATAATCCATGGAGAATCGGATTGCTTGAACATACTGTCCCGGTAAGAGAAACCACATTCATTATTATGAAAAATTCTTATTTCACCGCTCTGGCGGTGCAAGGCTCGCAATTCAAAGAGTAAATCTGAAAGTTCTACGCCATAAGCACCTATATTTTGCACCGGCGCTGCACCAACCGATCCAGGAATCAACGCCAAATTTTCCATCCCCGATAATCCCTGGGCAACGGAATATCGCACCAATTGATGCCAATTTTCACCGGCCCGCGCATTTAACAAAACAACATCCGCATCACGCGATTTCCCACCACTATCCACCAGTGAAATACCGCGCATTCTCATCAGGAAAAAACTCCCGCTGATTTTAGGGGCAAGCACTATATTACTACCACCGCCAATGACCCAGGTATTTTCTGATGAGAATTGCCCGGCAGCAACGAGCGCACTCAAACGCTCTTCATTAGTCACAATATAACCGGCATCCGCCTTTGCAGACAAACCAAGTGTATTATGGGGTGTTAAATCAAAACTCACAATTAGCCCTTTTTAGGAGTTCCACCCTGGTAGATTTCATGAATTTTACCTCGATGCGAAAAGCGCACAAATCCTATCGTAATCTGCTGGCGTATCTATTCCTGCATGCACCTGTTCACAAGCTTCCTGCGTAACTATATGCATACCATTTTCCAATAGTCGTAACTGCTCCAGTCTTTCCTGGTTTTCTAAATATGAAAGAGGCAAGGTAACAAATCTCTGCAATGCACTCACTCTGTATGCATAGATACCTATATGCCTTTTATATTTTGCTAGAGACAGCGATTTTTTTATATCAGAATCCTGCCCAGGCCAGGGAATCGGTGCACGGGAAAAATAAAGCGCTTTCCCCTCTATATCCACCACAAGTTTTACTGCATTTGGATCAAACAATACCTGCTTATCCTCAATCGGTGCGTACAGTGTTGCTACTCCCGCTTTTATGAAGTCATCACCCTTAGGTGATGCTGCCAACAAAGAGGCTACCTGACTAATCACCTGAGGTTTTATAAGCGGTTCATCTCCCTGCACATTTACTACAATATTCTCATCCGACCAGCCCAATTTATCGACTACTTCCATTACCCTGTCAGAACCAGATCTGTGAGTTGTTGAGGTCATTACAGTCTCATATCCAGCGAATTTTACAGCGTCGTAAATCCGTGCGTCATCTGTGCCAACCACCACATGTATAGCTCCACTCAGGCATGCTTGCTCTACCACTCTAACTATCATCGGTATACCGCCGATCTCCAATAATGGCTTGCCAGGTAGTCGAGTCGAAGCATACCTTGCAGGGATGACAACATTAAAGTCATTGTTCACGCGGAGAAATCCCTTTTGATTTCAAACATGCAAGGAAGCTGGATAAACCCCGCTCAGATACTTCAGCCTCCACCTCCAAATACCAATATTTACTTAAATCGAGGGCAGTTAGCAAACGAACTTTTACAGCGTCTTTTTCAGTCATCACTACGGGCAAATTATCTGAAAAGGTTACATCTTCAACGGAATATAAATGATGATCTGCAAACAACCGAGACGCTTGCTGCAGCCCACATGATTCTATTGTCTCTAAAAAACGTTCCGGATTTCCCACTGCAGCTACAGCATGTACCCAGTCGTGATTAAATTCTTCTTTTGTTAGTTTTTCTCCATTAGCAAGATTGATAAAATAGGATGGCTGCATCTTCATCAGCGTCATATCGGCATTCATACGCAACCCCTCGCCATTTGATATCAGCAAATCAACAGACTTTATTCTTTCCAACGGCTCCCTTAATGGTCCTGCTGGCAAACAATAACCATTTCCAACTCCTCGGCTTGCGTCAAAGACAACGATCTCAATATCACGACTTAATGCATAGTGTTGCAGACCATCATCACTTAGCACAATGTCACAATCGGTATGCTCAAGCAAAGCTTGAACCGCCTGTACGCGATTAGGGTCGACATATACCGGACAATTTGTACGAGATGCAAGAAATATTGGCTCATCACCCACTTCCTGAGGCAAACTATCAAGGCCCACATGAACGGGATAGTGCTTTGATTTTCCGCCGTATCCTCTTGATACAATACCTGGCTTATATCCCTGTAGAACCAGTTGTTTTGCCAGCCAGATAATAAAGGGCGTTTTTCCTGTACCACCTACTGTAAGGTTGCCAACAATAATAACCGGGGCCGCAGCTCTCCAGGCTTTTTTCTTCCCAGTGACGTAGCGGTGTCGTTTACGTTGCACCAAAAATCTATACATACCAGCGATCGGAAGCATGAATTTCGGCCAATGTGATCCATGGTACCAAGCCGCTACCAGTGGATTAATTGCATTACTCACTGCATTGCGGGTTAATTCGGTATTGGAAATCGATGCAACTGGAGCCTGTTTAACAATCTGTGCATCGAATTTACTACTTTGTTCGTCACCTGAGAATTGGGCTTTGTGCAACCCGGCATAGGCCCCTCCCGCCTTAAGCAAATCATCATGTGAGCCACTTTCAACAATCAGTCCTTCCTGCAAAACCACTATCAGATCAGCCTTTTCGATGGTTGATAAGCGATGTGCAATGACTAATGTCGTTCTACCGCGCATCAGCAATTCCAATGCGGCCTGTATATGCCTTTCAGACTCAGTGTCCAAAGCAGAAGTTGCTTCATCAAGAATAAGTATCGGAGCATCCTTCAGCAGCGCTCTTGCGATTGCCACCCGCTGTCTTTGGCCCCCAGACAAAAGAACGCCATTATCACCCACTAGCGTATCCAATCCGTCTGGCATCTGTTCTATAAATTCTGTCGCGTGAGCCCCTTCAATCGCGGCTGAAATAGCTTCAGGATCAACTCCTTCCAGGTCTCCGTAGGCAATATTTCTATTAAGGGTATCGTTAAATAAGGTTACTTGCTGAGAAACAATGGCGATCTGCTTCCTCAAACTTTGAAGCGTGTAATCCTTGAGAGGTTCACCGTCGAGAAGTATTTCGCCCCCGTCCGGGTCGTAAAATCGGGAGATAAGCCCGGCCAAAGTTGATTTGCCACTGCCTGACTGCCCCACAACAGCAACGGTTTGACCCGGTTTGATAGAGAGGTTCACATTCTGCAGCACACGCTCACGTTCGGCAGAGTAAGAGAAATTGACAGCGCGAAACTCTATATGGCCGGCCGCCCTTTCTATGCTTTTCTTACCCAAATCCAGCTCAGCTTTCTCGTCCAGCTGTGAAAATACATCTGTGGCCGCAGCCAGGCCTTTTTGCAGTCGAGCATTAACCGCCGACAACTTCTTGAGCGGACGTGCAAGAAATCCGGCTAGCGTTAAATACTCAACTATCTCTCCGGCATTCATGCCGCTTCTTACGTCTTCTCGAAATAACAGTACAACCAAAAAGGCCAGGGATAACGCTACCAACAACTGAATAATTTGCGTGCTAACAACCTTCGTAATAACCATTTTAAGGCTCTGTGCCCGGTTAGTATTGCTGGTAGAAAAAAAACGTCTACGCTCATATTCAGCACCACCAAATGTTCTGATCACTCTGTGAGAATTTACTGCCTCAGCTGTCACATGGGTTATATCACTCATCGAGGACTGCACCCGCTCGCTTATCCTCCGGAAACGTTTACTCGCAGCTGCTACGATTAAACCAACCACAGGCGCGATAACCAAAAAAATCAACGTCAATTTCCAATTGATATACAAAAGCGCACTCATGAAGGCGATGACTTTCGCACCGTCCTGAATAACAATTTTCAAAGCTTCAGTTGCTGTATCTTTCAGTTGAGCCACATTGAACGTGATACGGGAAATGAGCTTTCCGGAAGTAGATAGATCAAAAAAACCGCTGGGAAGTACGAGTAAACGGTCGAATAATTCAATACGAAGCTTATGAATTACCTGAAAGGAAATACGCGATAAAAAAAACTCACCTGAAAGTTCGCCCAGGCCACGAGCAAACACGGCTAGCAACATCATGCCGGCAAAAAAATAACCCGTCTGCGATTCCATCGAGCTAAAAGCGTTAATAATGTCTTTTAGTAATTTGGCAAAATAGGTTTCAGCACCTGCACCCAACAAAAACCCAACAATTGAAAGCAAGAATGAAAACCACATGGGCCATATATATCGCAATAAGCGAGTGTATGTGTGCCAATCTCCAGCAGCAGTTTGCTCTGTATCTGCACTCGCTTGCGAATTGTCGCTATTCAATGCTTTGATCAATAGGATTTTTAGTGGTTATACTCAGATGCGACATGCCTAACCTACCGGCAACATCCATCACACGAACAACAGCATCATGACGAGCACCTGCATCAGCAGTTATAATAAGTCTGCGCTCAGTATCTCCGCCAGACACCTCTTTCATAGCTGCCATCAGCGTTTTCAAACTGCTGTTAACCAATATGCGATTGTTAACCGAGTACTCACCCGCTGCGCTTATTGTGATTTCAATAAGATCCTCATCGACGTTTTGCAATTTCCCTACGGCTTCCGGCAAGTCAACCTTCAATTCCGTTTCACGTATAAAAGTAGTAGATACCATAAAAAAGATCAGTAGCAGGAAAACAACATCAATCAACGGAGTCAAATCGACATTTACCTTGGCACGAGGACTGCGTCGGAAGTTCATAAACGGGGATCGGAATCTCTCTCGCCATGCATGATATCAACGAGCTTTATAGCTTCCTGTTCCATAATTACTGATAAGGCATCAACCCGTCTTTGGAAATATCCGACCAGAAATAATGCCGGTATAGCAATGCTTAGTCCTGCGGCCGTAGTAATTAAAGCCTGGGAGATCCCCCCGGCCAAAACATTGGCATTACCAGGGTTTTGTACCATTAGTGCAAACACCTTAATCATTCCCACCACAGTACCTAACAAACCGAGCAATGGCGTAACCGATGCGATTGACTGCAAAGGCGTGAGGTAGCGTTCAAGTTCATGTAATACCTGACCAGCCGCTTCCTCCATGGATTCTTTCATAATCTCACGACCACGCCTTGAGTTGCTGATTCCTGCAGCAAATATCTGCCCCAGCGCGCTTTGGTTACGTAAATCTCTAATTTTTTGAGGATCAATCTCCTTTTTTTTCAGCATACTCCAGACTTCAGCCAATAAATTACTTGGCGCTACTCGAGTCTGCTGAAGCGTCCAGAATCTCTCTACAGAGATAGCAGCAGCAATAGCAGAACATAACAGTATAGGCACCATCAACCAACCACCGGATTGTACAATTTCCAACAAGGCTATTCCCTCCGCCAACTATGCTTGAAACTCAGAGCGTCAATAGTACATTATAGATAAAAAGGTAAATATAAGAAGCGCCTGATCGCCCCAAAACAAAGTTCAGGGCAACTTGGCAACATAGTTGAGTGAATTACATTTATTACTTGGCAGAATTTTTTATTGAAACTATTTTGTCGTCAGCTTCACAGGCAAAGAACCGGTTGTAGTAATAATTCGTGGCATCAACAAATCCGGATATTCCACCGCAATCAAATCGGCGGCCCTTGAATTTATAAGCCAGTACTCGGCCATTTTTGGCCTGGGTTTTAAGAGCATCGGTAATTTGCACCTCCCCGCCCCTTCCTGGGGGAGTACTCTCCAATATGTCAAAAATATCAGGCGTTAAAATATACCGACCAATAATGGCCAGATTGCTGGGCGCTTCTTCGGGAGCAGGCTTTTCAACCATGTCGGTTATATCATATAAACCGTCTTCGATAGCATCTCCTGCAATAACCCCATACTTATGGGTTTCAGAGGCCGGTACTTCTTCGATGGCCACAATGCTGCATTTAAAGCGTTGATAGAGATTAACCATCTGCTCAAGAACACCAATACCATCACCAAAGCACAGGTCATCAGCTAACACCACTCCAAACGGATAGTCACCAATGACCGTCCTGCCGGTGAGAATGGCATGCCCTAAACCTTTCATGGATGTCTGACGCGTATAAGAAAATGTACTTCTATTAATCAAACCCCGAATACCGTCTAGCAGTACTTCCTTTCCACTACCTTGAATTTGATGCTCTAATTCATAATTTGTATCAAAATGATCCTCGATCGCTCTCTTACCACGACCGGTCACAAAACCAATCTCACACAAGCCCGCCTCCACCGCTTCTTCAACACCATATTGAACCAAAGGTTTATCAACAATGGGCAGCATTTCCTTGGGCATAGCCTTGGTTGCAGGTAAAAAGCGGGTCCCATATCCAGCTACGGGAAACAAACATTTAGTAATCATGGCTATCCTTGGCGCGTCTTTCACGTTTATCTTTCACGTTTATTCAAGATATCCTACCCTATGGGGTAATATCTCGTTAGCCAATATTACGCCGCTTGGCATAAACCATCTGTGGATGCGTTCACATAACTATTTAAGCTGTTTAACAGACCGTAAATTATGTGCGGGCGAATCATGAAGCATTTCCACCAGATGGTGGCAAAGCAAACGACCGGCAACAATATGTTGTTTTGAATGACTTGGTATTTTACGCATCGCTCTGGACAGACGTTTAGCGGAAGCTAAATGATCTTGCTTAATGTTCGATTCTAAGGGGTCAGTACTTCGACCAATGCTGGTCCCGATGTCCGAGTTAATACCCGAGTTGATGCTGAGACTGTTCTGGGCTTCATTATGTGCCTGGATGTACCCAATACTGCCATATCTATTGGGCTCTCTAATTTGTGTCATCCCAGCTTGCCCGGCACTTTTTTTCTGCGCGGTAGAGGACAAATTACCACGTCCAGGCGATTCAGGTATATTTTTGGCTTTATCTTTAATCGGCGCACTTTTACTGGTTATGCTCCCATCTGCAAATATACTTTCAGAAAATAGAGGCAATGACTCTTGCATGGAGCAAATAGAATCAATCTGTACGACATTGGTCATTAGACTACTCCCAAACATTAGCAACCCAGAGATTATACTACTGTATATATATACATTACTAGTAATAGTTCAAGGCTATGAAAATACGAACTCTCCCTCTTCAACGTCCACATTTATTTCCTGACCAGCGGCATAATGTCCAGCAAGTAATTCCTTAGCCAGCGGGCTTTCAATTTTCCGCTGAATAACTCTTTGCAAAGGCCGCGCCCCATACACCGGGTCATAACCAAGATCGACCAACAAATCCAATGCCCCGTCACCGAAGCTCAGCGTCATAGACTGTTCTTCCAGCCGCTTCTCCAATATGCCTATTCGAAGTGCTGCAATTGATCGCATATCCTCTTTTACCAGCGGGTTGAAAACCACCAGCTCATCTACTCGATTTACGAATTCTGGCCGAAAGTTCTGCCTCACTACATCCAGAACAGCATCCTTGATCTGATCAGTCTTACCTTGTTCGGTAAGAGATTGGATACGATCAGAACCCAAATTGGAGGTCATCACTACCACCACGTTTCTGAAATCAACGGTTCTTCCGTGCCCATCTGTCATTCGGCCATCATCAAGAAGCTGCAGCAATATGTTAAAAACATCAGCATGTGCTTTTTCTATTTCATCAAGCAAGATTAAACAATATGGCTTACGACGGACGGCCTCTGTGAGATATCCACCTTGTTCGTATCCCACATAACCAGGCGGTGCGCCAATCAACCGAGCCACGGAGTGTTTTTCCATGAATTCAGACATATCAATTCTGATCATGGCTTCTTCGCTATCAAACAAAGTTAAAGCTATAGCTTTACAAAGTTCTGTTTTCCCAACCCCGGTGGGGCCCAGAAACATAAAGGAACCATTAGGTCGCTGAGGATCTGACAACCCAGATTGCGCGCGACGTATTGCATCAGCAACTGCGCTAACTGCGGCATCCTGCCCTACAACACGCTCGTGCAATAGGCTTTCCAGATCCAGTAACTTCTCTCGTTCACCTTCCATTAGTTTTGCTACCGGGATGCCGGTCCACTTGGCCACCACTTCAGCCACCTCATCTTCGGTAACTTTGTTACGTAGAAGCTGTCTCTTTTTCCCATCTTCTGGCTGACCTTCTGGCTGACCTTCTGGCTGACCTTCCAGCTGTTTTTCCAGTTGTGGTATAACCCCATACTGCAGCTCT